>JAQVOR010000023.1:25638-35759 GCA_028702535.1 Bacteroidales bacterium | reverse complement strand
AATTATCAGTTTTTCAAAAAATCAAACTTGTAAAGTTGGCTATAAAAGACGCTAAAATGGCTGAGGCGACTGGAGCAGCACCTATTGGTTTGTACGTTTTGGCTGTTCTTATACCACCATTAGCAGAAGGTATTTACTCTAATTGGGCAATGCCAACTGTATATAATTTATTGTGGACTTGTCTAGGTTATTTTCCTGGTATAATTCACGCTGTTATTGTTTTAGGACGGTAAAGGGAAATATAGTTATAAATTGAATCAAATTCTGCTTTGGGCTATATAGTTTAAAGCAGAATTTGATGGTTTTTGTATATGTCGTCCATTAACTGTATTCTTCAATTTGAATTTCTCAAAGTTTCTCCAGTTTTTTAAATGTCTGATAATCAGCAAGATTCCATTCTAATAGGTTTGTATGCTGGTAGCGTTTTATAAATTTTTCCTTTTTTATCGAAACTTCAACTTGATAAGTATATATGTCCCATAAATACGGTAAATAAATACTAAAAGGCATTACTTCTTCTTGAGCTTTGTTTATTTTTTCAAGTTCATCGAGAGTTTTAAGCGTATATGGAAGTGCAGAGTTATTAAGTTTGGACATAAATCTATAATCAATAAGTGAGCGGTCGTAGTGTTGAAAATTGAATTTTGCAATCAGCATGTCCCAGTTTACACATGTAGTAAGAATTAGTACTGTAAAAAGTGCAAACCCATTGATTCTCCATAAATAAAACGTGCTTTTAAGTTTTAGAATTTTAATTATTATGGTAATTAGACCAATTATTGTTAGAAGTAAGAAGAACAATACTGCAATTCTTTTGTATGCAAGTCCAAAATAGTTTATATACCAATAGTTGCGTAAAACAACCGAAAAAACCATAATAATATTTTGTGCAATCCAGATAATTTGTTAAAAAATCGATGTCTTCTTGTTTTATACGTTGTATTTCGGTTGTAATATTTTGCTGTGGCTTTTTTTGATTGGCAAAAAGAGAATCTGCCTCGTAGATTTTTTGTAGATAAATCTAGGCACTTAATGCTTGTTCACGTTTGGGGTGATCAGTGGCGTATTGCGAAAACAATTGATTTTCTTTTCCCGATACAATAATAATACTTTCGGGCATACTCAAAACTTCACCTTTTAGCTGAATTTCCTCATTACCTAATACTACAAAATATGCTTTATTATCTGTTGCTGCTAGATAACCCATGCCCCAGTCTTTATCGGAGTAATTTAATGTAAAATCACCTTGTTCTGATACTTTGGTACTATCGATGGTATAAATGTCGAAATCTTGAAAACCAACCAATTTAACTTGTTGTCCTGCCAAAGGAGGGAACTTGCCTTTTATATTATGCTGAGTGAAAGACTTAAATGGTAAAAGCAGGTAATAGAAAGTAAAAAGTAAACTTAATATCAATTTTGCATAATTTCTAATTTTAAAGTTTATAAAGTTTGTAAAGTTAATAAAGTTTTGAGAAGCTTGTAAAAGATTTTTTGATATTTTTTAGGAGTTGAGGGAGGTACCTCTTTATTATTACATTATAAAAGTCCATATTTGTCTGCTATAAATATTAGTATTAGTGATAATGTAAAAGCAACAATTGGTGATATTAACCACATTACAAAAAATCTTTTAACTTTTGTCTTTTTTAATATGTTTTTTGCACCTAATTTTGCAATACCAATTCCAAGAATTGCTGCAACATTTAATTGTACCAATGAAGTTGGAATCCCTTTGGTTAAAGATGCGAATAATAATAAACTTGCTGATACAAAAGCTATTATTACTGCTTCAAATTTTCCGAATAGAACAATTTCTTTACCTGTGTTTTTTAAAATTTTATGTCCGAATATTGAACTTCCTATTGCAAAACTTGGGGCAACAATTAAAGTAGAGAGTATCATTATCACAATAAAATTTTCGCTACCGGTAATGTTTAGTTCATTTGCAGTCATTGACGCAATTGGTCCAGCAGCATTCGCAACATTATTTGCTCCAATTGAAAATGCCACATAACACGACATTATAATCAATAATCCATTCCAGATTGGTTTTAGGTTTGCATTTTGAGCTCTTTCTTGTGTTAATCCTCTACGTCTCATTGGACGATAAATATATTTTCCGAAAAGAAAACTAAGAACAAAAGAAATTATAGGTAGAATAAACCAAGCTGGGATGATTTCTAAAAATAATTTATCAGAATTTAGTGAATCCAAATAAATCGCTATAGCACTAACTGATAACACTGTTGATTGGCTAGTCGATTGAGGTATTCCTGCTAAATTTGCAATTAATAATGAAATAGCTACTGAAAAAAGTATAACTGAAACAACTGTAAATGACATCATTTCCTGTGATAATAGACCTTTTCCCATAGTATTGGATGTTTCTTTTCCTGCGATTATTGCCCCAAGGAAAACCATTATTCCAAATAGTCCTGGGATTAAGCTTTTTTTAATAACGTTAGCACCAAATGCTGCTGAAAAAGCAGGCGCTGTTCCACTTCCTCCCATCATTATTGCTAAAAAAATGGCAATGATAAGAGGAATTAGTAATTGATGTAATAAGGGTGAAAACATTTTTCAATTTGTTAATTAGTAAAATGTATAAAATAGAAAGTTCATAAAGTGGTAACTTTATGAACTTTCTTTAATAAGTTTATTGCGTTTTTTAGTCTTTAATACAACGTACAGAATATCCCTGCGAACGGGAGCTATTAAACATACTGGCAGAGACATCGGTTAGGTATAATTCATTAGCACCTGTACCACTAGTAGTACTTGACCAGTAGTCTGCTGTAGTACCAGCGTTTTCAACATTACCATTGGGGGAATCTCGGTATCCTGATAATGGTAATTTAAGTGTTGAGGCAAAAGCACCTGCTGCATTGTTGCTGCTCCAGCTCAAGCGTTCTGCTTGCCATTCTGCCTCGGTTGGTAAACGATATCCACTTGGGCATGGATTGTTTATTCCATTTACACCTTGCCATAAATTATCGTTTGGAGTACTAAGCCAATCTGAACTTGTGGTAATGAAATCTCCGTGTCCTGGGTTATAGCTACTTGCTGTTGTCCCTACAACTCCTGAAGTTCTTAATTGGTGCCCATCAGCAGCACGTCCCCATTGGTATAGGTCACCATAAGCAGGTTCGCAAGTACTTGAAGTGGCAACTTGTGTGGCACCTAAGTTGCGATCCATCCAAATTCGTCCTGTGTTTGGGTTGTTTACTGAGTATGCACCAACCCATGTAGGAACGCCGTTCTCAAGAGTTAAAGTTGCTCCATCAAATCCAGATGATACGGGAACCCATGCGGTTCCGTTCCAGAATTGCATTTCGCCAGGTGTAGTACCATCCATTAGACCATTTTCTGCAGTTTTTGCATGTAAAGCATAAGGTACACTTAATAATTGGCTTGTGCCTGTTATAGTGTAGGTCTCACCGCCTGTTAGGTCAGTTTCTGTTTTGATAAAATAAGGACCATTTGCCCAATTAATAGCTTCGAAATTGTCTGTGGTTGTTCCTGAGCCAATTGAAACACTTACTAATCCATTAGCATTAGTCATTGCAACATGTTGTTCAGAATATATTGCTGTACCGCTTTCGGAGCCTTGTAGAATACTAATTTGCATTCCTACTTCAGTGTTAACTATCAAAATGTCGTTACTGTCACGAATTACCGCTTGATAGCTCATTTTTTGTGGTGTTTGAGCAAACACGCTTGCAGTTATTAAAACTGTTGCTAAAATTGTAATTAACTTTTTCATAATTTTTAATTTTTAATAATTTTAAAGGTTTTTACTTCTTTGTTGTTTTGAATTACTTTTATAAAATACGTTGCAGGAACAAGATTGCTCATAACAATGCTTGTTTGGTTGCCAGTGATTTTTTCGCTTTGCAAAAGTTTTCCGTTCATGTCGTACAATTGGTAAGATAAATTTGAAATTTCAAATTCACCGATACTCAATGTAAGATAATCGGTAGTTGGGTTAGGATAAGCCGTAACCGAAAGATTTATGCCTTTGGCTTCTTCAAGTCCAATTACTACCGAAATTTCGAATGGTTGCTGTACTCCTTGTGCCACAGAACCATTTGTTCCTGTGTTGGTGGTGTAAACAACTTGTCCAACGGAATAGCTCGCTGAGCCTCCGCTACCCGAAGCATCGCGACCTGTGGCGTTAATGCTCTCTTGAGCTTGTAATCCTGTTAGTCCGAGACCTAACAAGAGTATGACACTTAATTTTAATCGTTTGTGTTTCATTTTTTTTTTCTCTTTATTTAGTAAATACTTGTTTTTTACATCGTGTTTATTAATTACAATAGTATATTCATGAACTATTATAAATTAAGAACAACAAAGATATGTATTTTAAATATACTATTGCAAAAAAAACATTTTTTTTTCGAAAAAATATTAATCTGAGTGCTGTAATGACTACTACCATCTTGTAGTTATTGAATAGTTTACTTGTATTTAAAGGGCTTTATGATGAAAAACATTTTACTTTTAGTGATAATAAAAAAACATTCTAGTGAAATTATTTTTTTTATTTAATTCTTTATGCAGCGAACAGAGCATCCGTAAGCACGGTAATATGGCGTTATATTGGCACCTGAATTTGTATTGATGAATAAAGAGTACGAGTCAGTGTTATATGTGGTGCTTGACCAGTATTTTCCTGAAACACCAGGGAGAATAATAAAATCTGTTTCATATGTACGAGAACCTGCTAAGGGTAATTTAAGTGTTGAAGCAAAAGCTCCTGCCGGATCATCGCTACTCCATGTTTCTCTTTCTGCTTGCCATTCTGCAGAAGTTGGTAAACGATATCCACTTGGGCATGGATTGTTTATTCCATTTACACCTTGCCATAAATTATCGTTTTGACTGGTAAGCCAATCAAAAGATGACTCATTTGTAATAATGAAATTCCCGTGTTCAGGAGTATCGCTACTTGATAATACATCTGTGGTTGCAGAAGTTCTTATTTGATGACCATCAGCAGCACGTCCCCATTGGTATAGGTCACCATAAGCAGGTTCGCAAGTGCTTGAAGTGGCAACTTGTGTGGCACCTAAATTGCGATCCATCCAAATTTGTTCTGTGTTTGGGTTGCTTACTGAATATGCTCCAACCCATGTAGGAATGCCGTTCTCAAGAGTTAAAGTTGCTCCATCAAACCCAGATGATACGGAGACCCATGCGGTTCCGTTCCAAAATTGCATTTCGCCAGGTGTAATACCATTCATGAGACCATTTTCTGCAGTTTTTACATGCGTAGCATAAGGTACACTTAATAGTTGGCTAGTGCCAGTTATTGTATAGTCTTCACCGCCTGTTGGATCGATTTCGGTTTTGACAAAATAAGGACCGTTAGCCCAATTGATAGATTCAAAGTTGTCAATTGTTGTTCCTAATCCAATTGCAATACTTACTAATCCATTAGCATTTGTAAGTGCATCGTGTTGTTCTGAATAAATCGCAGTACCGATTTCGGAGCCTTGAAGAATACTAATTTGAATTCCGACTTCTGTATTAATAACTAAAATATTACTATTATCACGGATTACTGCTTGGTAACTAAATTTTTTCAGGCATTTGGGCAAATACACTTATAGTGATTAAAACTGCTGCTAAAATTGTAATTGTTTTTCTCATAATTTTAAATATTTATTAATTAATGGTTTTTCTATCTTAAAATAATTCTATTGTTTCATGAAAAAATGAATAATCAGCTAATTGTCATATCAATCAGTATTGGGAATAACTCAGTTTTTTTAGCAGATACTTATTTTATAATGTCATAATATACAATTAAAATTTAATTTATTTGCTCTAGTTTTTTAAAAGTTTGATAATCTGCAAGATTCCATTCTAATAGGTTTGTATGTTGGTAGCGTTTTATAAATTTTTCCTTTTTTATCGAAACTTCAACTTGATAAACATATATGTCCCATAAATATGGTAGATGAATATCAAAAGGCATGACTTCTTGTTGAACTTTGTTTATTTCTTCGAGTTCATCGAGGGTTTTAAGCGTATATGGAAGTGCAGAGTTATTTAGTTTGGACATAAATCTATAATCAATAAGTGAGCGGTCGTAGTGTTGAAAATTGAATTTTGCAATCAGCATGTCCCAGTTTACACATGTAGTAAGAATTAGTACTGTAAAAAGTGCAAACCCATTGATTCTCCATAAATAAAACGTGCTTTTAAGTTTTAGAATTTTAATTATTATGGTAATTAGACCAATTATTGTTAGAAGTAAGAAGAACAATACTGCAATTCTTTTGTATGCAAGTCCAAAATAGTTTATATACCAATAGTTGCGTAAAACAACCGAAAAAACCATAATAATATTTTGTGCAATCCAGATTATAGTTAGACGCTTTAGCCATTTGTTTTTTGAATAGAAATTTAGATTGTGTCTAAAAAAGTATAAAGCGATACCTGCCGAAATAAATACAGAAAACACTAAAGCCCAAGTACCTTCGTGGACAAATTCTTTTAAAAAACTGCCGTCCCATACAAATCCAAACCAAAGGTAGGTAAAATCTAAAATATTAAAATAGAGAATTAAAACATTAAGTGAGGCGAGAAGCACAATTCCTGATAAATATTGAGTTTTAAGACCTGTGTTTTTGAATTTTATAAAACTTTTTCGTCTTGTTCTGTAAAGATTATCATTTCCATTCGTATCCATTTTGAGTAAACCCAAAGATGTTGTTTTCATATATAGGATATTCCCTATTATTAGACCAAGAATAATCATTAATATGAAAATAAAATTTATGCTTTCGAGAAACCTTCTAATGGCTTTAAATATTACCTCGAATTGAGCATAGAATTTTGAGCTTGCCGAGGCATATAAAATAATAAAGAAAATTATTATTACTGCTGGAATTACGATTAAATAAAAGACTTTACTAGAACTAATATTGCTTTTAGAGTTGGAACTCGTGTTGACTTTTTCTTGGTCTCCCCAGTCTAGCAAAATACTAATTTGTGAAGAAAATAGTCTAAAAAAGGATTCTGTAATAGCATGGATGTACGACCTAAAATTTTTATATGTTAAAATCCCGCTAAGGGTAAATAAACTAACAATATTAATAAAAATACTCCAGCTTGTATTAAGTAGAACTACCATTAGAACCGATAAAAACACACCTGCAACGACAGATAATCCAAGTCCATTTAGTTTTACTGGACGGTTTATATAAAACATTATTGGCACAACAACTAACTCAAATAGTAGTAGGTTAAGACCAATATAATTTTTATAAAAAATAAGTGCGAAAAATATTGCTGTAGCTAGGTTGATTAAGAAGATTTGCCTTTTTTTCATTACTTTATTACTTTATTACTTTATAGAGTTTATTCAAAATTAATAAACAAGAAAAGTAGGGAAATATTGTATTAGTTAGGGATGTTTTTTTAAGGTATCCTAAGAAAAGAATTAAAACGAAGAACTTTTTATAACGTAATCTAAAAATAGTTTGAAATTAATTTTAAAATCTTTAATGAAAATACTTTTCACATCAAAAATAAAGTTGTAATTTCGTTGTAGAATTAAAAAAGATACTAATCAGAATAAATACTAGGAGGTATGAGTAAAGAAGAAATTAAAATTAGAGAAAAACAATTGTTGGAACTGACAGGTTCATTTTGTGACCAAAACTTAGATGAGGATTATCATCAGCTTTGTGAAAAACTAATATTGAAATTAGGTAGAAAAAGAGATGTTCCATTCAAAAGGGGAGGGCTAGAAATCTGGGCAGCAGCAGTTGTACACGCTATTGGTTCTATAAACTTTTTATTTGACAAATCATTCGACCCTTATGTTACTGCTGAACAAATAAGCGAATATTTCGGGACAAAAAAAACGACTGTTTCAAACAAGGCAAGACAAATTAAAGATATTTTAAAAATGGGTTATTTGGATTCTGATTTCTCAACTCAACACATGATACAAAACAACCCGTTAAATGACATGATTATGGTTAATGGACTTATTGTTCCTTTGTCGGTACTTCCTGAAGATTTGCAAGAAATGGTAAGAAAAGGAAGAGCCGAAGGAAAGGATATAGAATTTACAATAGAAGAATTCTAAAATTGTGCAGTAGCTGTGTCCTAGGGTTTGAGTTTTACAACAATGAAAAACTGGAGAAGCGATGCACTGCGATGTGCTGAGTTTTTATCGAAGTGAACAAGTTTTGTTGTTTGACAATACTTTAGAAAATAATAAAATCTAAAACCTTTTTTATAACGCAGTCGAAAAATAGTTTGAAATTAATTTTGAAATCTTTAATGAAAATATTTTGAAATTCAAAAATAAAGTCGTAACTTGTAAAACAAAAAATAATTGCTTTATATGGAAAATTTTGTGAATCTCAATTAAAACAGCAATTGATTTTTTTAAGAAAAAATCACATAAAAACTTAGGTATATACAAAAAAAGACCTGTAAATAAACTTTTATGTTAATTGTGGGTTTATTATAGAGAATCGCACGTTGAACACTATGACAAAAGGAAATGACCAAACATTTAAAAGGGAAGAAATCCGAAAATTCAAAAGAGTAGGAAATGAAATAACTAAAAAACATATATATGACAATTAAACAAAAACTAGAAGTATTAGCAACAGAAAAGAACACTCCTTGTGTTACTATTTCGCTAAACACGCACAGAACACATCCCGAAAATGCTCGTGATGTAATCCAATTAAAAAATCTTATAACAGAAGCAGAAGAAAGAGTTTTGAATGAATTTGACAAAAGATCTGTGGCATCTTTATTAAAAAACTTATCTGAAATAAAAATAGATAAAAACTATAATTTAGATTCTTTACACATTTTTATATCTAATGATACGAAAGAAATTATAAAGACTCCTTGGTCAACTCGAAAGAATAGAGTTCAAATTGCAGACAGTTTTGGTGTTCGTTCTTTAATAAAGTCATTAAATAGAAGTGAAGAATACTATATCCTTTTACTGTCTCAAGGTGGCGTTACGCTTTATAATGCGACCAATGATGGGATTACATCTGAAATTCAAAATAGCGATTTCCCGTTTTCAGAAAACCCACATTATGTGATGGATAGCGAAAAGCTAAGCGATACTAAGATTACAGATAATATGATTCGTGAGTATTTTAACAATGTTGATAAGGCAGTTGTAAGGGTTTATAATGAAAAAGCTTTGCCTTGTGTAATAATTTGCACCGAAGATAACTACAGCCGTTATATGCAGATTGCTGATAGACCAACAATTTATCTTGGTTATGCTAATATTAATTACAACAAAATTGATGCACACCATATTGCAAAGCAAGCTTGGGAAATAGTTAAAGTTTTAATTGATAATCGCATAACTAAAGCCATTAATGAAATAAAAGAAACAGTAGGTAAAGGTAAGGTTTTGACAGACTTACAGGAAATTTATCAAGCTGCCATTGATGGTCGTGGAGACTTGCTAATTGTACATGAAAACTTTGCCCAACCTGTATTTATGACAGGTGATAGGACTTTCAATCTGGTAACAGACAAAACTAAGCCAAACGTAATAGATGACATCACAAGCAATATTGCCTGGGAAGTGATGTCAAAAAAAGGTAGAGTCTTTTTTAGTACGCAGGATGAAATCAAAGATTTTGGAAAAATTGTGTTAAAAACAAGATATTAGAATTTCTGTTCTCTGTTTACAGAATCACTGAGTCATCAAATCTGTATCACAATATATTAGCCGTTACTTAACGGTTAATAAACGGCTAAGGTTCTGTATAGCTTGCAGCGGAGATATCTCAAGAAATTAAAAATCAAGTTTTATCACAATATTTATCCGTTACTTAACGGTTAATAAACGACTAAGGTTCTGTATCTCTTGTAGCAGAGCAATCACAAGAAATCGCAAAATCAAGTTTTATCACAAAATTTAGCCGTTACTTAACGGTTAATAAACGGCTAAGGTTCTGTATCTGTTGCAGCAGAGCAATCACAAGAAATCGCAAAATCAAGTTTTATCACAAATTTATCCGTTACTTAACGGTTAATAAACGACTAAGGTTCTGTATCTCTTGTAGCAGAACAATCTCAAGAAATTAAAAATCAAGTTTTATCACAAA
>JAQVOR010000023.1:0-25538 GCA_028702535.1 Bacteroidales bacterium | reverse complement strand
AATAAACGACTAAGGTTCTGTATCTGTTACAGCAGAACAATCTCAAGAAATTGAAAATCAAGTTTTATCACAAATATTAGCCGTTACTTAACGGTTAATAAACGGCTAAGGTTCTGTATCTGTTGCAACGGAGCAATCACAAGAAATTAAAAATCAAGTTTTATCACAATATTTATCCGTTACTTAACGGTTAATAAACGACTATGGTTCTGTATCTGTTGCAACGGAGTAATCTCAAGAAATTGAAAATCAAGTTTTATCGCAAATATTTATCCGTTACTTAACGGTTAATAAACGGCTAAGGTTCTGTATCTGTTGCAACGGAGCAATCACAAGAAATCGCAAAATCAAGTTTTATCACAATATTTAGCCGTTACTTAACGGTTAATAAACGACTAAGGTTCCGTATCTCTTGCAGCAGAGCAATCACAAGAAATTGAAAATCAAGTTTTATCGCAAATATTTAGCCGTTACTTAACGGTTAATAAACGGCTAAGGTTATGTATCTCTTGCAACGGAGCAATCTCAAGAAAATAAAAATCAAGTTTTATCACAAATTTATCCGTTACTTAACGGTTAATAAACGACTAAGGTTCTGTATCTCTTGTAGCAGAACAATCTCAAGAAATTAAAAATCAAGTTTTATCACAAATATTAGCCGTTACTTAACGGTTAATAAACGGCTATGGTTCTGTATCTGTTGCAGCGTAGTAATTACAAGAAATCGCAAAATCAAGTTTTATCACAATATTTATCCGTTACTTAACCGTTAATAAACGGCTAAGGTTCTGTATCTCTTGCAGCAGAGCAATCACAAGAAATCGCAAAATCAAGTTTTATCACAATATTTATCCGTTACTTAACGGTTAATAAACGGCTAAGGTTCTGTATCTGTTGCAACGGAGCAATCACAAGAAATCGCAAAATCAAGTTTTATCACAATATTTATCCGTTACTTAACGGTTAATAAACGGCTAAGGTTCTGTATCTGTTGCAGCGTAGTAATCACAAGAAATCGTGAAACTAAGTTTTATCACAATATTTATCCGTTACTTAACGGTTAATAAACGACTAAGGTTCTGTATCTGTTACAGCAGAACAATCTCAAGAAATTGAAAATCAAGTTTTATCACAAATATTAGCCGTTACTTAACGGTTAATAAACGGCTAAGGTTCTGTATCTGTTGCAGCGTAGTAATCACAAGAAATCGCAAAATCAAGTTTTATCACAAAATTTAGCCGTTACTTAACGGTTAATAAACGGCTAAGGTTCTGTATAGCTTGCAGCGGAGATATCACAAGAAAATAAAAATCAAGTTTTATCACAATATATTAGCCGTTACTTAACGGTTAATAAACGACTAAGGTTCTGTATCTTTTGCAACGGAGCAATCACAAGAAATTGAAAATCAAGTTTTATCGCTAATATTTATCCGTTACTTAACGGTTAATAAACGACTAAGGTTCTGTATCCATTGTAGCAGAGCAATCACAAGAAATCGCAAAATCAAGTTTTATCACAAAATTTAGCCGTTACTTAACGGTTAATAAACGGCTAAGGTTCTGTATCTATTGCAGCGGAGCAATCTCAAGAAATCGCAAAATCAAGTTTTATCACAAATTTATCCGTTACTTAACGGTTAATAAACGACTAAGGTTCTGTATCTCTTGTAGCAGAACAATCTCAAGAAATTAAAAATCAAGTTTTATCACAAATATTAGCCGTTACTTAACGGTTAATAAACGGCTATGGTTCTGTATCTGTTGCAGCGTAGTAATCACAAGAAATCGCAAAATCAAGTTTTATCACAAATATTAGCCGTTACTTAACGGTTAATAAACGGCTAAGGTTCTGTATCTGTTGCAGCGTAGTAATCACAAGAAAATAAAAATCAAGTTATATCACAAATATTAGCCGTTACTTAACGGTTAATAAACGACTAAGGTTCTGTATCTCTTGTAGCAGAACAATCTCAAGAAATTAAAAATCAAGTTTTATCACAATATATTAGCCGTTACTTAACGGTTAATAAACGACTAAGGTTCTGTATCTATTGCAGCGGAGCAATCACAAGAAATTGAAAATCAAGTTATATCACAAATATTATCCGTTACTTAACGGTTAATAAACGACTAAGGTTCTAAAACTTTTTGTGTAAAAAAAAACAAAAATATCTTTCTCATATCCATATTTTATTATTACTTTTGGAAACATTAAGTGTAAAAGTGAAAATATGTTTTAATTATATGTAATAATTTCTAAAAATCTATGAAAATGAAAAAGTTAATATTTACAGTTATGATTTTAGGCTTTAGTCTTATTGTTGTAGGACAAGAAAAAACTGAAGATAAGCATCCAATTGATGTTAAATTTGAGGATTGCCTTGACAATGACTCAAATTATACAACTTCAGGAATGATAGATTGTTCTCAAATAGCAGAAGCCGATTGGGACGAAGAATTAAACAGATATTATAAACTTTTAATGGGTGTTCTTGAAGAAGACGCAAAAGCAAAATTGCGAAAATCTCAAATTAAGTGGATAGAGTATCGCGATTTAGAATTTGATTTTGCAAGCCAAATGTATGCTGATATGCAAGGAACTATGTGGATACTTGAAGCTTATGGAAGAAGAATTAATTTCGTGAAAGCCAGAGTTCTTGAATTTAAAGCATATTATGATGATTATACAATCAATGATAACTAATAGTATTTTTATTTAATACAAAACCGCTCACTCGGATTTATTTGCAATCCGAGTGTTCCTATATTTATTTACCCCGCTCGCTCGGTTGCAATCCGTGTGTTCCTATATTTATTTTCCAACTCGCTCAAAAAACTTCTTTTTATTGCACAATAAAATAAATCATTCTGAATATTAATAAAACCGTAATAATTTCTTTGAAGTATTCTATTTTATTATTATTTTTGGAAATATTAAGTGGCTAAAGTGTATAGATATTTGCGTTGTAACCTATAATGAGAAACAACAATAGATAACATAAAAGCACTTAATGAAATATTTTAGTAACCTATAAATATGAATATAATGAGAAAAATAATTTTAAGTGTGCTTGTTGTTTTAATTGGGCTAAATCTTTATGCACAAAAGCTTAATACAATTAGTCTTTTAGGGAAAACTGACACTACATATCAGTTTACAATTACAGGGAAAAATCTCGACCAAGAATTGAGTAAGTTGAAAACAACATTTGGAAAACCTTTATCAGAGAGTCCAGGTGCAATTATTTGGGATAAAGTAGAGATACCTTCAGTAGGTAAAGATTTACAAATTAAATTAATAGATGGATTATTGACGGTTAAAGAAGATAACGCAAATTTCAAATCGTTTAAAAACACGAAAAATAAAAATAAAAGCAAGAACTGTCAATTAAAATGTTTGGACGAAAATCAAAATAGACAAATATATTTTACTGTGATGGACAAGGATAATAATAATATAATTAATAATGCAATAATGAAAAAGGCAGTGATTGTGTATCTTCAAGATATTCTGAAATAATTAAGAGGGTAATCTGACAAAATAACCTGTTTTTTTATGCAAAAAAAAATAAATATATTTGCAAATATGTTTTTGCAATGTACACATTGTTATTTTATTTATTTATTTCTATTACTATATTCTAAATAGCTCCATTTTAAAACCTAACTCATTATCAACAATTTACTCATGCTAAATTTGTTAAAGCTATCATTTGCAAAGTCCTTCTTAAAAAAAAGAATTGACGGTATCGCTAAATTTGTGTACTTTTATGACCATAAAGTTTTAACTTTTTTTATTTGTAAAAAGATGTTAAAAAACTTTACTTACCAAAAATTGTTAAAAACACTATAAACAGTAGAAAGGTAAGTTTTTTTAATAATTAGTTTGCGTGAGTTCAGTTGTTAACTACTGAACTCTAAATTTGCTTTTAAACAATTATAGAGATTTCAGACGAGGATATGCAAGGAAAAGAATTATTGATAGTAACAGGAGCTAGTGGAGGTTTTGGAAAAGCAATCTCAATGTATTTTGCAAGTTTAGCCGCTCAAAAAAGGGGCTTTTATCCTATCTTATGTTGTCGTAACAAAGAAAAAGTAAAAGAATTAAGAGAATATTTAGATCCATTGGGATTATCAAATGATGATTATGCAATTTTCCTAACAGATCTTTCGTCATCTTCTTCAGTCGATGAATTAGCTTATAGAATAAAATCTTTAAATCTGCCGATAAGAGTTCTTGTAAATAATGCAGCCTCAATGTTTGCTAGTCATCAGACAAATGAAGAAGGGATAGAAATGAATATGGCAGTGAACTTTTATGCCCCTGCAAGATTATCTGAAATGTTGGCTAGTAAAATAACTCAAGGGGGGGCTATTGTTAATGTCGTTTCGCTTTCCAGAAAGTACGTGGATATAGAATCAGATTTTCTAAAAGGTAATCCCAATTCATATAATAGAGTAAGTGGTTATTCTAAATCTAAGTTGGCTCTTTCGATTTTTACAACCGATATGGCTGAGCGATATCCCAACATATACGTAAACGGAGTTGACCCTGGCATTATGAACACAAAAATGATTAAAATGGATAAGTGGTTTGATAAATTTGTAGATTATTTATTTCGACCATTTACATTGGAGCCTTCACAATCCTTAGAAGCCATACATGCAGCATGTCAAAATACTGACAATGTAAAAGGATATATTTTTACTAGGAAAGGATGCTTCCCGATGGAGAAAAAAATTGCGAAACACCCTTTAAGACAACTAATCCAAACAACTGTTTGTGATTCAATAAAATAATCCGAAAACTAATAAACACATACAGAAATTTTATTAAATTCGTGGTAAAATCAATTTATTTATAAAAATATTAAAACACACACACACACAATAACTCTAACAACAAGCTGAGCATTAGAGACTTATAAAAGAAGTGGGCATTTTGCTAATTACAAAAAATATTTATGTCTAAACATTCATTGCGATGAAAGATTCCTCAGAACAAACAATTGTTACAAGTGTTGAGAATCAAAGAAATGTATGGCGGAAAGTATCAAAGAAAGCCGTTTTTATCCACGCATTGTAAACGATAAAACAATGGACAGATTAGAAAAATTATTGCGTCAAACCAATATACACATTTGGTTTTTTTGTCGGTAATGTAAAGTCAAAATTCTACTACAAGTTTTAATAATTCTAAAACATTTTATCCAAAAACAAATTTAAGGCTAATTGTAAAGTTTCACAACATTGTTGATGAACCCCCGCTCGCTCGGATTTATTTGTAATCCGAGTGTTGCTCTCACACCCGTCCGCTCGGTTGTAATCCGAGTGTTCCAATTGTTGCTATATTTATTTCCCAACTCGCTCAAAAAGGCTTCTTTTTACCACACAATAAAACAAATCATTCGGAATATCAATAAAACCGCAATAAATGTGAAATTAGTTGCATTTTTTTTACTATTTTTGGAAATATTAAGTGATTAAAGTGTGTGAATGTAACTGTTATCCACAATTAAAACTAACAAAATGAAACTACAAGGAAAAATAATTGGATTATTACTTTTGATTTTAGTGCTAGGTTGTTCAAATAATGAAAATGCTTCAATGGAGTTAGCAGATGAAAAATCAATGAGTACGCAAGCTGAACAAGAAGAAATCTATGTCGAACGAAAATTAATTAAAGAAGGGATAGTTGAATTTGAAACTTATGACATCAATTCTACACGGGAGCAAATTTTAGAAAGTATCGAAAAGAATAAAGCTTATATATCCTCCGACCAAGAGTATAAAACTGTTGGACGAATAAGTAATACGATTATTATTCGAGTTCCTGCTAAGAGTTTTGACCTATTACTAAATGATGCAACCAAAGGAGTTGCTAAGTTCGATAGTAAAAATATTGAGGTTAAAGATGTGACCGAAGAATTTCTTGATATTCAAGCTCGACTTAAAACAAAAAAAGAACTTGAAAACAGATATTTAGAACTTCTCAAAAAAGCAAATAGCGTAACCGAAATATTAGAGGTCGAACAACAAATCGGACAATTACGTTCAGAAATTGAATCTATTGAAGGACGATTAAAATATTTAGAAAGTAAAGTTTCTTTATCAACTCTAACAATTACTTTTTATCAGATAGTACCGAAAGAAACAGAGTTTGGTCATAAATTAAAAAATGGGTTTAAAAATGGATGGGATAACTTGATTTGGTTTTTTGTTTTCTTGACTAATATTTGGCCATTTATTCTAATTGGAATCGGACTTATATTTGGATTTAGAATGTGGAGAAAAAGAAAATAAAAGAGGTTCGCATTACTACCGATTAGAATTAGAATTTGATTGGCAATTTCGTTTTCGCTACCATATTATCACTCATCATTCAGGACTTGCAAAGTACAATCAAAAAAAAATACAAAAAAATAAATATAATTACGTTTCTTGTTTGATAATTTATTGTTTTACAATCCCTTAGAATGGGAAGATACCAAAACAATTAATATCCCAAATAATGGTAATAACCATATAGTTAATAAAGCAATAAGCCTCTCAAGAAAATTAGAGTGTTTCCTTAAAATGTATATTGATATTACGATATTTAAAACTAATAAAACACAAAATGCAATTGTTATTACTGTATTTGGTAAAATAATATCCATACTTGTAAACTTATTTAATTAATATATTGTATCGTATTCTTAAGCAATGGTAATACTGTTTTTATCATTCTTTGATTAACCTTACTTCTGTTCTGCGATTTTTTGCTCTATTTTCGTCACTATCATTTATTGCTATGGGTTGAGTTTCACCATAACCTTTGGCAATTATTCTATCTGGCGAAATCCCTTTTTTGATAAGATAATTTCTAACAGAATTTGCTCTGTTTTGAGAAAGTGTCATGTTAAGTTCGTCTGATCCAATATCATCAGTATGACCTGCAATTTCGACTACTGTTGTCTTTTTTAAGCTAAGATATTTATACAAATTATTTAATTCTTCGTAAGATGATGGTTTTAGTGTTGACTTTCCAGTATCAAAATAAACATTATCAAGTGTAAAGAGCTTTGGTAATTCGATTTGGATATCAATGTCGAAATATAATTCGGTTTGGTTTTTTTCAAGTGCAGGGATGCTAAAGTTAGTGTAATATTGTTCGTCATTAAAACCTTTTATTTTTATGGTATATTCATTTTGATAAGGTAATTTGACTGAAAATTTACCATTATCTTTGCTTACAGCCATATAAACTTTATTTGTTGCACTATTTTCAAAAATGATTGTTTCGCCAATTTTAATATTATTATTAAAATCAGTTATAATCCCCTCAATTGTGGCCGCCTCTGAATTATTCTTTTGTGCATAAGCATTGGGCGAAAATGTTATTATTATAATTAGCACAAGAATTATTTTTAAATTGTTGATAAGAGATTTTCTATAGTTTGAAATAATCATATTTTCTGTTTTTTATCATTATTAAATTAAACGTAAAATATGTCGTTTTAGTTTTATAAATTTTATAATAGTAACAAATTTATGGCTTAGAATGTTGTAAACTTAACTATATTGTCATATTATTGAGCATATTAGTTCTCAATAAATGTTAAAAAAGGTTGATAAAATCTTTGTTTAAAATATTGAAAACGCTGTTTTGCGTTGATAGTCAAATCATTGTTCTATTTTAAAAGTTACTAACTAATTCTTAATAACCTATGTGGATAAAAATAGTTAATTATTTCTTGCTTATTTTTGTGAAATCTATTTGTTAAGTACTAATTTTGGTTTCTCAAAAAGGATAGTAAAATGGCCGATAATAAAAAAAGAGCAGTAAGTAAAACAAGTGAAAGTTTGGATAGTATTAATGCATTATTTGGTAAAGTCCCACCTCAGGAGCCTGAATTAGAGCGTGCAGTTCTTGGTGCTTTGCTGATACAAACAGATGCGATTTTTTCGGTAATGGATATTTTAAAAGCAGAGTGTTTTTATGAACCTGCTAATCAGGAAATTTTTCAATCAATATTAGATTTAGGAACTGGTCATAAACCTGTTGATATTATGACTGTTGCTCACGATCTCAAAGCAAAAGATAAATTAGACATAATAGGAGGGGAGGTTTATTTATCAGAGTTGACTGATCGTTTAGCAACGGCATCGCATTTGGAGTTTCACGCACGTATCGTACATCAAAAATATGTGCAGCGTGAGCTTATAAAATCTGCTGCTGAGATACAAAAACGGTCTTATGAGGTAGGTGGCGATGTTGAAGAACTAATAAATTTTGCTGAATCTGAAATATTTAAAATATCTGAAGGAAGTATTAAGAGCGAAACTCAAAAGATTAATGTTCTTTTAGAAGAGGCAATAACAGCTATCGAAGAGGCTGCTAAAAATAAGGCTCAGTTATTAGGAACACCTAGCGGATTTTCAAAGTTAGACCGTATAACATCGGGCTGGCAGCCTTCTGATCTTATAATTGTTGCAGCTCGTCCTTCGATGGGTAAAACTGCATTTGTTTTATCAATGGCACGTAATATGGCAGTTGATTATCAAAAACCAGTTGCTGTGTTTTCCTTGGAAATGGCCTCTCTGCAGCTTGTAAATAGACTTATTTCTGCCGAAGTCGAAATTCGCAGCGATAAAATTAGATTAGGTGAGTTGGAACCTTACGAATGGCAACAACTGGAAAGTAGAGTCAAAAATCTTGATACTGCTCCTTTATTTATTGATGATACTCCAGCAATTTCTATTTTTGAACTTAGAGCAAAATGTCGCCGCTTGGTAAGGACTCACGGAGTTAGTGCGGTAATTATCGACTATCTGCAGCTGATGACGGCTGGTGTCGATATGAGAGGTAACAGAGAGCAGGAGGTTTCTACTATTTCACGTTCGCTTAAAGCATTATCAAAAGAGTTAAATGTGCCAGTTATTGCTTTGTCGCAGTTAAACCGTTCGGTAGAAGCTCGATCGGGAGATAAACGCCCACAACTTTCCGACTTGCGTGAGTCTGGTGCAATTGAGCAAGATGCTGATATGGTTTTGTTTATACATCGTCCCGAATATTATGGTATGACTACCGACCAAGATGGAAACTCATTACTCGGATTGGCTGAAATTATTATTGCTAAACATCGTAATGGAGCTACTGGATCTGTTTGGTTAAAGTTTGTAAAAGAGTATGCTAAATTTATGGATAAACCTGAATTCAATAGTTTTGAAATAGATGATACAGTCAAGTTTGAGTCTAAAATGAATGGCTCTATGACTTTAAATCCAAATGATGATATCCCTGTAAATAAAAGCTTTGAACATAATAGCAGCGAAAATGCTCCTTTCTAAAATTGTTTTTGATATATCAGTAATAAATATACAGAATTATTGAAAATATTTTATGATGTAATCCAGTAATCCAGTAATCCAGTGATTCTGTGATCCAGTGATCCAGTTATCCACACGCTACCGCACGATTTTTTTATCGTGTGGTTGCGAGTATCATAGCATCACAGCATCACAAAAAAAACGGTATTTGGTATTCAGTATTCGGTATTCGGTTCCGATGGAAGCATCACAGCATCACAGAATCACAGAATCACAGCATCACAAAAAAAACGGTATTCAGTATTCAGTATTCAGGATTCGGTCCCGATGGAAGAAACACAGAATCACAGCATCACAGGATCACAGAATCACGGAATCACAGAATCACAGAATCACAGCATCACAAAAAAAACGGTATTCAGTATTCAGTATTCGGTATTCGGTTCCGATGGAAGCATCACAGCATCATAGCATCACAGAATCACAAAAAAAACGGTATTCGGTATTCAGTATTCGGTCCCGATGGAAGAAACACAGAATCACAGCATCACAGGATCACAGAATCACAAAAAAAACGGTATTCAGTATTCAGTATTCGGTATTCGGTTCCGATGGAAGAATCACAGAATCACAGTATCACAGCATCACAGATATTATACAAAATTTTTTCCGAGTTTTAATTCTGAACTTATGGAGAATTTTAATTTTTCGTATGTGTCGTTTTCTGACAGGATTATTACGCTTGATCCCATTTCAAAAAAACCTAATTCTTGTCCTTTATTTATCAAATGAGGGATATCATAAGTGATAACGTTATAGCAGGCTTTTCTAATATTTGAAGCTGCTTTATCCTCAAAACTTAGCTTTATCTTTCCAACCACAAAAGCCCCAATAAAAATAAAAGCAAATTTTCCATATTGCGAATCACCATAAAGCACAATTCGCTCGTTTCTGCAGTAAAGCTCCTCAGTTTTAAGTACGATGCTTTCTCTAACTGATCTAAGATTGCCGGGAATGTAGCTAACATCTGTGATTCTCATGTCAAATGGAGCATGGACTCTATGGTAATGAGCGGGAGATAAATAAAATACGACAAAGGATTCTAGTTTATTGTATTGTCGTTTTAGTAATTCGGTAACCGAAAAAAACTTGTGTTTAACATAGATGTGGCGATCTTTATCAATAACACCATGGTCGTATATTAATCCATCGACAGGTGAAACAATTCCAGACTCTATTGGTCGAAACTCGGATTTTACTATTCTTGTAAAAAAGGAGTTGAATGTTTTATAACCATCTTTTGGGATTTCAAATTCGTTAATGTTTATAGAGTAGAACTTTGCGTATAATTTAATATAAAGTCTAACTATAATTGCAGGTCTCGAATAGTTTGCTATTCTGCCAGCTATTCGCGAAATTGTATTTCGATAACTTCTTTTGTCGTATTCAAGTTTGCTCATTAAACTTATTTGTTATTATAAAAATTCATCGTTCTTTCTATTCCAATTAAAGGGAATTGTAATATCGCATCACATGCGACTATAAGTTTTGGTTCGAGATTTTTCTTTTCTTCGTCCGACCATTCGCCTAACACGTAATTTGTTTGGGAACCCTGATGAAATTCATTCCCAATTCCGAATCTAAGTCTGTTGTAATTTAAGTCTCCAATTGTATCTTGAATGTTTTGCAATCCGTTGTGTCCGCCACTGCCCCCCCTAGTTTTTATTCTTATTGTTCCAAACGGGAGTGCAATATCATCAACTATGATAAGCATTTTTTCGACAGTAATTTTTTCTTTTTGAAGGTAATAGTTTACTGCTTTTCCGCTTAGATTCATAAATGTTGTAGGTTTTACTAAAATGAGGGTTTTACCTTTATGTCTTATTTCGGATCTAAAACCGTATCTTTTATCGGTAAAAGAAATGCCAGATTTTCCGACAAGAAAATCTAGCACTCTATACCCAATATTATGTCGTGTGTTATAATAATCTAATCCGGGATTTCCCAAACCTACGATTAAGTATTTCATAGTTTTGGAGTATTAGATTATTCAGAAGTTTCGTCAGCTTTTTTGTCAGTTCCTTCTTCACCAGCTTCTTTTTCAGCTTCTTTTTCAGCTTCAGCAGCATCTTCAGCTTCTTCTTCTGCAGTTGCACTACGAGCAGACGCAACCATAACAACTACGTTTGTTTTTGGATCAATAAACTCCAATTTATCTGATTTTAATTCTTTAACTCTAACGGCATCACCAATATTTAATTTCGAAATATCTACTGTAAAATTATCAGGAATATCTTCCATCATACCTCTTACTGTTATTTTGCGATTGTTTAATTTAAGTTTGCCACCTGCTTTAATACCAGGAGAGTTACCTTCGACATGAATCGGAATTTGAATTTTTATAGGGCTTTTATCATCCACTTCGTAAAAATCTATATGCAGTATCTCATCACTTACTGGATGAAACTGAATATCCTTAACTATTGACGATTTAATCTTGCCATCTATGTTAATGTCAGTAAACATTACTGTAGGAGTATAAATCAGTTTTCTTACTTCACTTTTGGAGGTGTAAAAGTGCATAACATCATTTTTTCCATAAATTACACATGGAATGTCGCCCGCCTTGCGGATTGCTTTCGTGGCTTTTTTGCCTAAATCTGTACGTAAATTTGCTTTTACTTCAAAATGTTTCATTTTATTTTATTTTTCGTGCTACTCAGCTCCGACACTTCGATGCCCCATCACACATTTAACATTGGGGACAAATGTATTACTAATATTGATTATGACCAAATATATTTTTGATGAAATTTGTTCTTATATAATTTTTTTTAACTATATTTGTGTGTTGTTAAGATGGTTAAAATGGGCATAAACTTCGATAAAACTGAAAATTTGAATAATAATATATATTATAATTATGATATTGTGACCAAAATAATGTACAAAGTGCATTATGGGTTAATTAGTGCTCAGCATATAACAGACTCCTGGCAGTGGGCTTTTACTAACAATATTATTCCCCAAAATACAAAAAGATATTTACTTGATTACAGACAAGCAGAGTTTATTAACCCTGTTAGGATATCTTCGGAAATTGTGCGGTTTTATCATGCTAATTTGATGTATTTTAAAGATTGTAAGTTTGCTATTGTTTCCGATAAATCAAAAAATATTGCCACTTCGCTAACTGTTAAAAAAAGTGATTACTCTTATCAATCTGAGCCTTTTTCTTTCATCGAGCTGGCAATAGAATGGCTAATTACTTAAAATAAATATTTTAATATTCTGTGAACTTTATTTTTTGACAATCTCTTAATTGTTGATTATCGTAAAAGTTTTAACTTTGTAATCTAAAAATTTAATAGGAATGATCCAAAGAATTAAAGAATTACAAAAACTTGTTGAAGAATTTTCGCCTGTAAACATTGCAGAAATTGAAGAGTTTCGCTTAAAATTTTTATCGAAAAAAGGCTTAATAACTGAATTATTTAATGATTTTAGAACTCTTAATCCAGAAGAAAAGAAAATTGTAGGAGTAGAAATAAATAAACTTAAACAATTCACAACCGATAAACTAAATGAACTCAAATCTTCGCTTGTTGTTAGCGATAATTCTGAAGTAGAATTAGATCTTAGTCGTCCAGGCGATTCGTTTAAATTAGGGACACGGCATCCAATATCTATTGTTCGTAACGAAATTATTTCGATATTTACCCGTTTGGGTTTTGTTGTGGGGGACGGTGCTGAAATAGAAGATGATGATCATAATTTTAGTAAACTCAATTTTCCAGACGATCATCCAGCTCGTGATATGCAGGATACTTTCTTTATTTCCTCTGATATGAATGTTTTATTACGAACTCATACATCATCTGTTCAGGCTCACGAAATGTCCGAATTAAAACCGCCTATTCGAAGTCTTGCTCCAGGACGTGTGTATCGAAACGAAGCTATCTCAGCTCGTGCTCACTGTTTGTTTCATCAAATCGAAGGTCTTTATGTGGATAAAAATGTAAGTTTTGCCGATTTAAAACAAACTCTCGATTATTTTGCGAAAGAAATGTTTGGCGAAAAAACTAAAATCCGTCTGAGACCCTCATATTTCCCGTTTACAGAGCCATCGGCAGAGGTTGATGTGAGTTGTACGCTTTGCGGTGGAAAAGGCTGTAATGTTTGTAAAGAAACTGGTTGGCTCGAAATTTTAGGTTGCGGTATGGTGGACCCTAATGTTTTTGAAACCGCTGGTATTGATCCAAATGTGTATTCTGGTTTTGCTTTTGGTATGGGGATAGAGCGAATAACAATGCTTAAATATGGAATAAAAGATTTGCGCCTGTTCTTTGAAAACGATTTGCGTTTCCTCGAACAGTTTAATACTGCTTATTAAAATATCTGTTGAATGATTTTACATTCTAAAATAATTGGTAATGCTGGTAGAGATATCATTATCTTGCATGGTTTGTATGGTAGCTCTGATTCATGGTTGAGAGTTGCAAAGTTATTGTTAGATAATTTTACAATTCATTTACTTGACCTTCGTAATCATGGTGAATCTTTTAAAAATGATGTTCATACATATCAGGCAATGGTAGAGGATGTGAAGAGTTATTTAGATGATAAAAAAATTAGTGATGTTGATCTTATTGGGCATTCAATGGGAGGAAAGCTTGCGATGTTTTTTGTTGCCAAATATCCTAAATATATTCGTAAACTTGTAATCGCTGATATCTCGCCTCGATCATATAAAGCATTATTGCAAAACGATCCTAATGGGAATTTTCATCTAAATTTGTTGTCAATAATGAAAAATCTTGATTTAGCTGCATATAATAGTTATCGAAGTTTAAGTAAGGAACTAAGGGAACATGGCGTAACAATTGAAAATGTAATATTGAAAAATGTCGAAAAAAATAACCGACAGTTTGTTTGGAAACTTAATGTATCGGCATTATTCAATAATATCAACAATATATTAGAGGGCTTAAATCCAGATGACTTTATTGATGGGAAAATTACTACTAAAACATTATTTCTTAAAGCATCAAACTCAAATTATATTACGAGCTCAGATAAAAAAATTATTGATTTTATATTTGTCAATGCACATATAAAAGAAATTACAAATGCTGGACATTGGTTGCATTATGATAACCCAAATGATACCGTAAATGAAATACTCGCTTTTTTAAATGAATAAAATTATGAAATACAGAGAAGAACATGACACTATGGGCATAGTTAAAGTCCCAGTCGATAAATATTGGGGAGCTCAAACTCAAAGATCTTTTCAAAATTTTAAAATAGGCGATAAAATGCCAATTGAATTGATTAAAGCGTATGCCTACTTGAAAAAAGCTTGTGCTTTGGCCAATATGGATAAAGGGAAATTAAGTAAGGATAAGGCAGTACTTATTTCACGTGTTTGTGATTTGATAATTGATAAAAAACTTAATGATCAGTTTCCTTTAGTTGTTTGGCAAACAGGCTCGGGAACACAAACAAATATGAATCTTAACGAAGTTATTGCAAACTACGGACATGTTCTTAATGGAGGTAAGCTTGTAGATAAGATTAAAGTTTTGCACCCAAACGATGATGTAAATAAAAGTCAATCCTCTAACGACACTTTTCCAACAGCAATGAGTATTGCTGCAATTATTCTCTTGACAGAGGAGCTTATCCCAGCAGTTGAGTATTTGAAAGATGCACTTAAATTAAAATCTAAAGAATTTAAAAATATTATTAAAGTGGGGCGTACTCACATGATGGATGCAACACCGATAAGTTTCGCACAAGAATTTTCTGGTTATGTTTCTCAACTTGAACATGCTTTAAGTTCTATAAATAACTCTATACCTCATTTGTTGGAACTTGCGATTGGTGGAACTGCAGTTGGTACTGGTCTTAATGCTCCAGCAGAATTTGATAAAGCCGTTTGTAATTATTTAAATACTTTTACTGGAAAAAGTTTTATTCCTGCCGATAACAAGTTTGAGGCCTTGGCATCTAACGATTCTTTTGTCGAAACTCACTCTGCATTAAAATTATTAGCGGTAAGTTTAAATAAAATAGCAAACGATTTTCGACTTATGGGCTCTGGCCCTCGTTGTGGATTAGCGGAGTTGAACTTTCCGGCAAATGAACCAGGATCATCTATAATGCCAGGCAAAATCAATCCTACTCAAATCGAAGCTCTCACTATGGTTTGTGCACAAGTTATAGGGAACGATATTGCAATAACTATTGGTGCAATGAATGGACAATTTGAGCTAAATGTATATAAGCCATTGATTATTAAAAATTTTGTAGAATCTTCTAAGTTGTTGTCACAGGCATTAGATTCATTTACCGAGAATTGTGTTAAAGGTATAAGCATAAACATAGAGAGGATAAAGTATTACTTTGAAAATTCGTTGATGAACGTTACTGCATTAAACGAAACCTTAGGATATGAAAAAGCTGCAATTATTGCAAAAACTGCCTTTGCTGAAGGTCTAAGCCTAAGACAAGCAGCCATTAAGTGTAGGTTTATTTCTGAAGAAGATTTTGATAAAATAATGAAACCAAAGAAATTAATATAATATTTGTATTTAGTTTTGTTTTAAGTGAATATATTAGTTTATTTTGTAATAATTGGATTGTAAAGATAAATGTGCGGAATAACAGGTTTTTATACTCAAAATAATAAGGGCTTTGTCAGTAAAGATGAACTCGATAAAATGAGCTCATGTCTTGTTCACAGAGGACCAGATGCAGTTGGTAGTTATTATACCGAAAATATCGGGCTGGGGCATCAGAGGCTTAGCATTATTGATTTATCGAATGATGCTAACCAACCAATGGAGTCGCATTCGATGAGATATATCTGTGTATATAATGGGGAGGTATATAATTTTAAAAGTATTGCAAAAGATTTAAATATCGAACTCAAAACAAATTCTGATACCGAAGTAATTGTGGAAGCTTTTGCCGAATGGGGAGTAACATTTATCAGCAAACTCAATGGCATGTTTTCTATATGCATATACGATAAACAAGACGAAATCCTTTATGTTTTTAGGGACAGAATAGGAATTAAACCTCTGTTTTATTTTTGGGATGGAGATAATTTTGCATTTTCATCGGAACTAAAATCTTTATTAGAAATAAAATATATACGTAGTCGAAGGCAAATTAATAACTCAGCAGTTAATGAGTTTTTACATCTTGGCTATATTCCTGAACCTAATACAATTTTTACAAACATACGTAAATTCCCAAATGGTCAAATGGGTATAGTTTCCGAGCACGGTTTTCGAATGGAATCTTACTGGGACATTGAGGGAACAATACGTCGTAATGTGATTACAGATGAATACGAAGCAAAAGCCAAATTAAATAGTTTGATAAAATCTTCTGTTGCAATGAGATTGGTAAGTGATGTTCCATTTGGTACATTTCTTAGTGGTGGGATAGATTCTAGTCTTGTAACAGCAGTAGCTGCCAAAGAATTTAGTGGAAAACTAAAAACCTTCTCAATTGGTTTTGCCGATGCTAAATATGATGAGACAAAATATGCTCGTAAAGTATCAAATTATCTGGGCACAGACCATCACGAATATATTGTAACCGAAAATGACGCTAAAGATATAATTCTTGACATGCTCGATTTTTATGATGAACCCTTTGCAGATTCATCCGCTATCCCTACTATGATGCTTTCAAAATTGGCTAAACAACATGTCTCAATGGTGCTTTCGGGTGATGGAGGTGATGAACTTTTTCATGGCTATGGTTCTTATAAATGGGCAAAAAGACTTACACAATTTCCAAATACAACCTTTAGACGATTGTTGGGTACAATGATGAGTGTATATCCCTCTAACAGATCAAGACGAGCATCATACTTATATAAATATAAAGATAAGGCGACAATTAAAAGTCATATCTTCTCTCAAGAACAATATCTGTTTAGCGAAAAAGAATTAGACAAACTGTTAAATCCAGAGCTTATTTACGATAATAATTTAGAGCAGGATTATGATAATGCGGTGCGAAAATTCACGCCCGAAGAGGCTCAAGCAGTTTTTGACCTTAAATATTATCTTAAAGATGATTTACTTGTCAAAATCGATCGTGCCTCAATGAGATATGGCCTTGAAACTAGAGTGCCGCTCTTGGATAACAGAATTGTAGAGTTTGCTTTGAATCTTGACCCAAAACTGAAAATTGTAGGAGATACGCAAAAATATCTTCTTAAACAGGTATTGTATGATTATGTACCCGAACGCTTCTTTGATAGACCAAAATGGGGCTTCTCAATTCCGCTTAAACGGTGGATGCAAACTGACCTCGCTTTCCTAATAGACGATTATCTTAACGAAAGTATTATTAAAGAATTTAATGTTGTTGAATTTAAAGAAGTTCGTAAAATTGTTTATCAGTTTAAATCAGGACACGATTATTTATATAATAGAATTTGGCTGCTGATTATTTTGCATAAATTTTTGATAAAAAATAAATTGGTAGTGTGATGATAAGAGGTTAATAAACGCTAATCTGATATAAAGGATTTAATTGATAAGACTATTGGAGAATATATTGTTGTTGAAAATAAAACTGGAACGTTTTTTGGTTGTCAATGAAAATTATTGTTTTTATAAATCGTATTGAAATCAATTTATTTTAAAAACTAAAAACTAAAAACTAAAAACTAAAAACTAAAAACTATGAAAAATTTAATTACACTATTATTTTTGTTTGTTGCATCTTTCTCTTTTGGTCAAACAAACGATATTGTTGTTTTCTCTGAAAGTGGAGATAATTTTACTCTTTTTGTAAATAGTATTAAGCAAAATCAAGAGCCAAGAGCAAATGTAAAGGCAAAAGATTTGAAAGGTGAGAGTTTTGTTTTGAGAGTTGAATTTGAGAACGCATCAATTCCTGTTATGACTAAAAATATTTGGACAGAAAGTAAAGGGATAGAATTAACTGCGAATATTAAAAAAAATAAAAAGGGAGAATATGTCCTTAGATATATGGGAGAGACACCAAAAAATACTGATACAGACCAATATGCAGAAGCGGACTATGTCGTTTATGAAGACCCCAAAGTGGACAATCATCAAGAAGATGTTGTAGGAGTAAATACAAACGCAAATACAGAGACTGTAACCACAACAACCATTGTTACTACTGGACAAGTCGTTGGCGGTAATCAGAATAGTAATTCTGGAGTATCTTTAAATGTGAATGTAAATGAGAGTGGAATGTCTGTTACATCAGAAAATAAAAAACCACAGACAAACTTAGGACTTTCTGTTAACGAAACTGGAACAGATGTTTCGACCAATGTAGGAGGGGAGAATGTAAACATTAGCTTCAATATTAATGCAACTGGTTTGGATGCCAACGTGCAAACTAATGAAAATGTAAGCACTACTACAACTACTACTACCACAACAATAACAAGTAGTTCTAATTTTGATACAAGCGATTTAGTTGTTGTCGAAGATGGCGAAAGTAATTATACCCCTGTTAATTCAAGATGTGCTTATTCTATGTCGTCAGACGAGTTTGCTGAGGCAATTCAAAGTGTTAAATCAAAAAGTTTTGAGGATAGTAAACTCACTACTGCAAAGCAAATTTGTAAAGCAAACTGTATGACAGCCGAACAAGTAAGAGATATGAATAAAGTATTCGGTTTTGAAGACACCAAACTCGAATTTGCAAAGTATGCTTATGACTTTGTTTACGATTCCTCAAAATATTATAAAGTAAACGATTCATTTGAATTTGAAATGACCATTGAGGAACTTGATGAGTTTTTAGAAAATAAATAAATTGGTTTAAATAAAACGGGGGCTTCGAGACGATTCTCGTACCTCGAATCCCTCAGCCCCCGTTTTATTCAAACACCAATGTTTAAACCTTTTACCAACTTTTCATTCACAAATAAAATGATAAAAACTCAGTACATCGCAGTGCATAGCAAAGCAACGCTCTGTTGTAATAAAATCTCTTTAACAAACGAACAAACTAACTGAGAACAGAAAACAATATGCAATTCACAATTATTTTTGTATAGTCTCACAAATATTCTGCTCAAACACTATAGAAGCTCAATTTTAATCCCTTCGTCTTTACTTGAAATCTCAATAATGTTTTTGTTTTCATCACTATCCGAAATTATAATTTTTGCAATTTGATTTTCTATTTCTTTTTGAATATATCTTTTAATTGGTCTCGCACCATATAGAGGATCATAAGCTAACTTACTTATTGTTTGGATTGCATCATCACTAATTTTTAATTGATAGCCTGCTTGATTTAATTTCTTCTCCATAAAGCTAAGTTGTAGTTTTGTAATTCCTGCGATTTGCTCAAGATTCAGTGGAGTAAACATGATAATATCGTCAATTCGATTTAAAAACTCGGGACGCATCTGAGTTTTTAAGGCATTCATAACTTGAATTGAAGTTTTTTCAATATCGAAATTATCATTTCCAATTTGCTCTTGTATAAATTGCGACCCAATGTTAGATGTCATAATAATAATAGTGTTTTTAAAATTTACTGTTCGTCCTTTGTTGTCGGTTAATCGACCGTCATCTAAAACTTGAAGTAAAACATTAAAAACATCGGGGTGAGCTTTTTCAATTTCATCAAGTAAAACTACCGAGTAAGGTTTTCGGCGAACAGATTCTGTTAATTGTCCACCTTCATCATAGCCAACATATCCGGGAGGAGCTCCTATTAATCGTGATACTGTGTGTTTTTCTTGGTATTCGCTCATGTCGATGCGTGTCATCATGTGTTCATCATCGAACATAAATTCTGCAAGGGCTTTTGCTAACTCGGTTTTACCAATTCCTGTTGAGCCAAGAAAAATAAATGAACCAATAGGTTTTCCTTCATCCTGCAATCCAGCACGAGAGCGTCTAACAGCATCAGCTACCGCAGTAATTGCATCGTCTTGTCCTATTACTCTTTTATGAAGCTCATCTTCAAGTCTAAGTAATTTTTCTCGTTCGCTTAAAACCATTTTACTTACAGGAATTCCTGTCCATCTGCTAACAATTTCTGCAATATCTTCAGCATCAACAACTTCATCAACAAGTGCGTGTCCTCCTTGTATTTTATATAATTTTTCTTTTAGCTCTTCAATTTTTCTTTGGCTTTCGTTGATTTTACCATATCTAAATTCTGCAACTTTGCCATAATCTCCGCTTCGTTCGGATTGTTCGGCTTGTAGCTTGAAATTTTCAATATTTTGTTTCTCAGTTTGAATACGATCTATTATGCTTTTTTCCTCTTTCCATTTTGCGGTAAGCGAATTGCGTTCTTCATTAAAATTTGATAATTGCTTTTGAATTTCTTCGGTTTTTTTCGTGTTTTTTTCGCGTTTTATAGCTTCTTTTTCAATCTCTAATTGTTGAATTTTCCGATTTAAAATATCGATTTCTTCAGGTACTGAGTTTACTTCTAATCTTAGTTTTGCAGCTGCCTCGTCAATAAGATCGATGGCTTTATCAGGCAAAAATCGTTCGGTTATGTAGCGATGTGAAAGTTCTACTGCTGATACAATTGCTTCGTCAAGAATTCTAACTTTATGGTAAGTTTCGTATCTTTCTTTTAATCCGCGTAAAATTGAAACTGCGTCAATAATATTAGGTTCATCAATTAAAACAGTTTGAAATCTACGTTCAAGAGCTTTGTCTTTTTCAAAATATTTTTGATATTCGCTAAGTGTTGTTGCTCCAATGGCTCTAAGTTCACCACGAGCTAATGCAGGTTTAAGAATATTAGCAGCATCCATTGCTCCTTGTGATTGTCCAGCTCCAACAAGAGTATGTATTTCGTCAATAAAAAGCACAATTTCGCCATCACTTGCTACTACTTCTTTGATAACAGCTTTAAGTCTTTCTTCAAATTCGCCCTGATATTTTGCTCCAGCAATTAATAGTCCCATGTCGAGAGAATATATTTGTTTTGATTTAAGAGTATCAGGAACATCGCCTTTAATTATTCTATGTGCAAGTCCTTCGGCAATTGCAGTTTTACCAACTCCTGGTTCTCCAATCAATAGTGGATTGTTTTTTGTTCTACGCGAAATTATCTGAAGAATTCGTCTAATTTCTTCGTCACGACCAATTACAGGATCTAATTTCCCACTTTGTGCTCTTTCGTTTAAATTTATTGCATATCGGTTCAGAGAATCGTAGGTTTCTTCTGCCGAACGAGAGTTAACCGTGCTACCTTTTCGTAAATCCAGAATTGCTTCTTTCAAATATTCTTTCTTTAAACCTGCATCCTGCATCATTTGTCCTATTGTGTCTTTTGATGTGGCAAGTGCGATTACTATATGCTCTATTGACACAAATTTGTCTCCAAATGAAGTTTTGATTTTTTGCGAGTCTTGTATTACAATTTGTGAATTGTTTGAAAGATACGGCTCTCCGCCTTCAACTTTTGGATATGAGTTTACTATGCTTAATGTGGCAGTTTCAAACCTGCGTTTATCGGTTTCTAATTTCGAGAGAATTGTACTAATAATCCCATCTTTATCATCAAGTAAGGCAAGTAAAATATGCCCAGTTTCAATAGCCTGATTTTTATTTTCTCGAGCTTTAAGTACCGAGGCCTCAATTACTTTTTGTGCTTTAATTGTAAAATTGTCTAAATTCATGTTTTGTTAGTTTTTTATTTGCTTTTAATGTATTCAATTTGTAAGCCAATTGATAACTCATGCCAAAAAGTCGCTTGTCGTATAATAAAAGCGGACAAAATGGCAGTATTGGAGGGGTAAATCAAATCAATAATGAACAGATTTCTTACACTTCCTTCGGCAGGGGTCGAAATGACTTATGTTTGTTGGTATTAGTTGGCGACACGTGTATCACAAATAGTACAAGAATATCTTTTGTCGCCGACTTTGCACTCACATTGCCAAGTCTTTTCGACCAACGGGAGAAATCTGTTTTTTTTTAGTATAATTTAAACAGATGAACAGATGAACATCTTTGTGTCTTTTCTGTGTCTTCTCTTTGACGTTGCTCAGTTCGACACTTCGGCGTTGCTCACTTCGGCAGGCTCACTTCGGCAGGCTCAGTGCATCGCAGTGCATCGCAGTGCTGGCAAGCTCACTTCGATAAACTCAGTGCATCGGCGTGCATCGCTCCGTGTAACTCTGTGTAACTCTGTGTAACTCCGTGTGGTTTTTTTTTCATCCACTCAAATCCTTCGGAACCGATTACCGACCACCGACTTACTGCTCACTTTCTTTTTTTTCTGCGTCATCTGCGAAACCCGAAACCTTTCCTAACCCGAAACACTTCGACAAGCTTACTTCGACACTTCGGCGTTGCTCACTTCGGCAGGCTCAGTGCATCGCAGTGCTGGCAGGCACAGCACATCGCAGTGCATCGCTCGAAACCCTTTTAACTCGAAACCCGAAACCTTTTCCAACCCGAAACCTTATTTAAACCTATACCTCGCTCCAATTCCAATTGTAAAATATGGATATGCATAAAAGTTCCCATCATGCGGCTTTTGAAATTCAACTCCTCCGCTTATCATGGTCGAAAGGGCAAATGTACCCGTTCGATTTAGTTTGTAGGATATAATTAGCGGTAAATAAAGCTTTAGTATTAATTGTGACTTGGCAGTAAGATTTTCGTTAGTTCTGGTTAAATTTTTTATGTTTCTGCTCCGACTATACTGGTCGATATAGCGAATGTCAATTGATTTGGAATCTGTGAAAATCATTTTGTCTATAATGCCGTAAAGTCCAGTAAAACCAATACCAATTTCTCCTCTTAATATCGGTTTTGGAGACGAACTTATTGTGTATGTAAAATCTATTCCTAGTTCTGTCGATTTATGTTGATATTCTTGTTGTAAAATTATGGTTGTATCAAGATTTGTAACACTTTCTGAATTAAAAACGGCAGAATTTGTAAATGAATTGTAATCTGTTTTATATGCTGCATCTAGTCTATTGCCCGTTGCTACGCATAATCCAAAAGAAAAATTACCGTAAAAACTCGAGTTTTGTTCATTGCGTTGTTTTTGAAAGTTTAGCCTTAAATAAAATTCAGAACGATTATTATGTAGGATAGTTGAGTCGGGATTTTGCCAATCTGGTGATTGAAAATCAGAAATTTCGTGAATGTGATTAAGGTAGGAAGAATTAAAATTGAAAATTGCTCCCGAATAATGAATACTGATGTCGTTGAGTTTATATGGTGTTTTTATTTCGGACTTATCGTCAGTATCTGGATTATACTGCGAAAATGAGATGTTGTATAATCCAAAAATAAATAATATTGTTAAAATAAATCGCATTATCAAAATTTCATAATAACAAAATTAGTATAATTAAAGTAGGCAATACAATATAATGTTATAACTTATTAAAAACCAATAGTTAAAAAGCTTGATAATCAGATAATAGTCTGATATTTTGGTAATTTTTAGATCTTACGTTAAGTTATGTTTTGTAAGCAAATAGTATTTTTAAAGCTTGTTCTAATTATTTTTTAGGCTGATGCATCTGTCTTAGTAAATCGTTAAGTTCTTTAACAGGATTAAATGTATTTAATGGAACTTCAACAAATATTGTTAGCCAGTCTGCCATAGCTCCATTCCACAAGCCTGGGTGTTCCAAAACTCTGATGTTTTTGCCTTGATAAGTTTTTTCGGAAACAAAACATGCGTTTTTATCGACATAGTTGTTCAAATTAAATTTTTCTCCTTCAGGATTTTTTAAGTAGCAAACTAAATCGACAGGATTAAAATGAGTAGCAGCTTTAAAATGTTTTTGTTGATCTTTTAAGTCAAGATTAATTTGGGCTTTTTCAACTATCTGCAAACTAATCGTTCCATCAGAATTTTTTACCCAAAATGGTCCTCCGCCTGGCTCACCTGTGTTTTGAACCATTCCGCAAACTCTAATCGGTCGGTTTATGAAAGCAAGTATGTCTTTTACTTTATCTTTAGAATTGTAAAAATCAACATTAAATTCTTTTTTGATATCTGCAATTGAAGATTCAATAGCACTCTCGTTTGGAGAATTTTTAAGTTTTGAATTTATTTTCTGTAATTCTTCTACGGTTTCTATCAGAACACCTCCCAATAGTTTTTTATATGCGACAGTTTCGTTAAGATAATCTCCATGAGTCAGATTATCAATGTTTTTTACAAAAACTATGTCTGCATCAATTTTATTTAAATTTTGCAACAATGCTCCATGTCCTCCTGGACGCAGCAAAATGTTATCTTCATTATCTCTAGCTATGTTGCCATCATCGTAGAGTGCAATTGTATCGGTCGATTTTTCTTGCACCGAAAAGTCAATTTTAAGATTTATTCCTGTTTTAGTTTGTATCTTTTTGAGTTTGGTTTTAAAACCGCTCAAAAATTCTGGAGAAACTGTTAGGTGAATGTCAATTTTACCTATTTTATCAATTTCTATGGCTTCGTGCAAATGTTCCTCAAATGCAGTTCTTGAACCATCAGGATAATTATGAAATTCGATAAGACCTTTTGGTATCCCAGCATAACTCAGACAAGAAAAAAGTATCATTTCTGAAAGCTCTTTATGATTAGAGATATTGTTTTTACAAGAAATGAGTTTATCATAAAAGGCAAAATTCTCTATGTTTTCAAAGCCAGATTTTACCGAAAAAGTATTTCCTTCAGTATAGTTTTCATCTGTTGGATTTTGTTGATAAGAGATTAATCTCTTAAACATGCGTGTTGCAGCTCCTGATGCAGGAACAAATTTGCAAAGCTTGTGTTTACTAGATTGCTGCTCGAAAATATTAATATAATAATCTTTGTTATCAATTTTTTTTATTCCGTTTTCCGGAATAGCGGGTGCAGACAACTCAATAAAACTATCGTTCTTATTTAGCAATTCAATTTGTTCTTGAATTGTTTTTTGCTCAATACCGTATTGATTTAAAAAAAGAATATCTTTTTTGTTTAGCATGGCTGTATTTTTTGGAAAAATACAAAAAATATTACAAACTACAAATTGAATTATTTGAAACTCCTTCTTATCAAAAATTGCTAACAGCACATATTTCTAAAGTCCGTTGAAATGTCCTACAGTTGGGAAAAAAGAAAGACAATCCGAAACTAAAGAAAAGTAAACCATTAATAAAAAAATCCCTCTGATCTTATATCAGAAGGAATTTTATTGAACTAAATTCATATAGTATTAGGACTATTTT
>JAQVOR010000118.1 GCA_028702535.1 Bacteroidales bacterium | reverse complement strand
TCCAGTCGTATTTTATAAGTCCGACCGAAGCTCCCATCCACAAATTTTGATCATAATCTTCTTTAAGTGTTAAAATATTAGCTGTTGGTAATCCGCCGGTCATAGTTATTGATGTCCACGCTTGAATATCATAAATACCTAACCCTACAATTATCGCAATAACAATATCACCGTCATAAAGTTGAATGATGTCGTTTATTAGATTCCCAGGCAACCCCGTTGAAGTATTAAAATTTTTAAACTCCACTCCATCATAAATTGAGAGACCGCTACCTGTTCCAAACCAAATATTATCATTTCGGTCAGCATATATAACCTTAACACCATTCGCTATTAATCCTTGGTCAACACTGAAAGTATGCCAATCTACACCGTCATAATATGCCATTCCATTAGCAGAAGAACCTACCCATATATTACCATCATTATCTTCTTCGACTGCCCAAATAGTACCAGTTGGCATGCCAGTACCTGAAGTATAATTTACCCAAGTAGTTCCATCAAAGACTGACATTCCCCCTGCGGTTGCGGCATAAATATTACCATTAGAATGAGCAAGAATATCATAAACTACATTTCCTCCGAGTCCGTCAGTAGTGTTATAAGAAATAAAATCCGTACCATCAAATTTTGTAATTCCCGAGGTTGTGCCTATCCAAACATTTCCATAGATATCTTCCTCTATACTTCGAACATTATTATCAGCCAGAGCTTGTTCATAAGAAAAGTAAGTTGTCTGAGCATTTAAGATTATACCCAAGAACAACAGGAGAGCGAAAAAATAAAATTGTTTCATATAAATAATGCTTTAAAAATTAGTACAGAGCAAATTTAAGAAATTTTGTAATACATTCGCTAAAAAAAAGCGGTTAATAAATTGCTTTATTAACCGCACACGTTGAAAAGTATGTTTTTACTTCAATTTTGACAATGCTCTTTTAATTCTACTGATAGCTTCTATAAGCATATCATCGCTGGTAGCATAAGAAAACCTCAGGCACTCTGGCGAACCAAAAGCATGTCCACCAACCGATGCAACGAACTCTGTTTCAAGAATATACAGAGCAAGATCACCTGAGTCCTTTATTGTATAATTTTCAAAAGATTTACCATAAAAAGATGAAACTTCTGGAAAAACGTAAAAAGCACCTTGCGGTTCGTTCATTTTTATTCCATTAATTTCTTTAAATAAACCCATCACAAGATCGCGTCTTTTTTTAAATATGGCAGTCATTTCTTTACAAGAATCGGAGCCTGCATTAAGTGCAGCTTCGGCGGCTTTTTGAGCGATTGTACATGCCCCCGAGGTAAATTGTCCTTGCAGTTTTGTCACAGCTTTTGCTATCCATAAAGGTCCACCAATATATCCGATTCTCCAGCCTGTCATTGCATAACCCTTAGATACGCCGTTTACCACCACCACTCTATCTTTAATAGCATCAAACTGTGCAATACTTTGATGTTTTCCAGAGAAATTGATATGCTCATATATTTCGTCAGAAATAACAATTATATTCGGATGTTTCTCAATAACTTTTGCTAATGCCTCAAGCTCATCTTTAGAATAAAGCATACCTGTAGGATTAGAGGGAGAACTGTAAATAATTGCTCTTGTTTTAGGAGTGATGTGCTGTTCGAGTTGTTTTGCCGTCATTTTAAAATCAGATTCTATTCCACATTTTATAACAACAGGTACTCCTTCGGCCAATCCGACCATATCGGGATAACTAACCCAATACGGAGCGGGAATAATTACTTCATCTCCAGGGTCAATTATAGCAAGAAAAACATTTATTATTGAGTGTTTTGCTCCAGAAGAAACAACAATTTGATTTTCATCGAACTCAAGATTATTTTCACGTTTAAACTTATTAACAATTGCTTTTTTGAGCGACTCGTACCCTGGAACAGGAGGATAGTGAGTATAATTCTCATCTATTGCTCTTTTGGCTGCCTCTTTTACGTGTTCGGGTGTATCAAAATCAGGTTCTCCAATGCTAAGATTTATCACATCATACCCCTGCGCTTTTAACTCACGACTTTTCTGTGTCATTGCAAGAGTTGCTGACACTGACATTCGGTTTAACCTCTCGGATACTTTTTCCATATCAAAATGTTTATAAAATTATATCTGCTAATATAAACCTTATAATTAAATTATCTAATATTGTAAAACATAAATTTAAACTTTTTTATCATGGTACTAGAAATATTAAAAATCACGATTCCGGGTCTAATAGTTTTTTTTACTGCATATTTTGTATTAAAGCAAGTATTAAAAAAAGAAACCGATATGCGAAAAGCCGAAATAGTTTTACAAAACAAAAGGATTATTACTCCAATACGGCTTCAGGCTTATGAAAGGATTATTCTTTTTCTTGAGAGGATTTCTCCAAATAGTGTAATTATACGTCTCCAAACTCCAAATATGACAGTACAACAATTACATAAAGAAATGTTAATTCTTATCCGAAGTGAATTTGAACATAACTTATCGCAGCAACTCTATTTATCGATTGATGCTTGGGAAATGGTAAGAAACGCTAAAGAAAAAACGATACAACTTGTTCATTTATGTCTGGAAGACATCGATTCTAATGCAAATGCACTTAAATTAAGTCAGGCTATATTTGAGAAGCTTATTGAAATTGAAACCTCGCCAACACAAGAAGCTATTAACTTTTTAAAAAAAGAGATTGGGGTTTTATATTAACATAAATAATTATCTTAATAATATAATTCTCAAATTAATAATCTTTAAATTTTGTTGAACACGCATAAAATAGGAACCAGAAACTTTATTGGATAAATCAATCATTGATTTAAAGCCGATTGAACTATATACTTTTTGCCCCTGCGAGTTGAATATTTCAATTGATTTTATTTCGTTTGTATTACCATCAAATAATAATTCGAATTTTCCTTGTGTAGGATTAGGATAAACTGATAAACGTCCAAATTCAATATCTTCACATTTATCAATACAAATTATAGATCCATATTTATAATTTCCGTCTAAATCAGTTTGCTTTAATCTGTAGAAAGATGTCCTCTCATAAAGCTCAATATCAGTTAGCTCATACTTAAGTAAGGAAGAAGAATTACCTGCACCAGCAACTGTTCCGGCAATCTTCCAATTTATTCCATTAGAGCTTCGTTCAACAGTAAAATAGCTATTATTTGTTTCAGTTACAGTACTCCACTGTAAGACAATATATTGCTTATCACAATAGCCTGTAAAGGAAAGTAAATCAATAGGTAGAGGTATTAAGCAAATGGGTAAAGTTATTAATACATTATTTACAGATGCTTCTCCTAAAGTAGAAAGCATTCTGCCCTCTAATTTTCCGCCTGTCCCTAATGAAATTGCACCATTGTTTGCAATAAACGTTCCTTTCATTTCAGATAAAGCTTCCATTGACATTGCACCTTCTGCTATCCAAAACACATTACAGGCCGAAGCACCATTAATCAAACTTATGATAGAAGATGATCCTGCGGTAAATGCTCCTTCAAATTGAAAAATAAAAATTGCATCAGGCTTCCCTTCGGCATCTAAAGTTAGGGATCCCGCTACCGAACCTGCTTCTCCTATCGAATACACACCTGGGAAAAGTATTTCCCCGCTTCCAAAAGCAGGTAAGTGATCAACAACGGTTGAAGTTCTGAGAAATAATTCATTGTATGCTGCCTGCACATCAATTGCACATTGAGCAGTTATTAGATTCAACCACTGTATATTTCCGTCAACTATAGTAGGAAGCTTAAATCCCGACATATCGCCTTCGTTGGTACCGATATTACCAATAATATGCGAAGTTCCGGTATTATTCAGAGCCCCTTTTGTGGTAAATACCGCAAAATTTACGGATGTGCCTAAATTAGGTGATTGTGCAAAACTAATAATAGAAAACATTAGTATAATAAGACTTATAATAGCCAATTGGAGAAATAGGACTTTCATTTTTGGTAAAAAGAAGATACGGTTAAAAGAAGCAACACTTTCTGAAATATTAATTACAAAAGGATAGTTCTTATTCTTACAACCAGTATAAGTTATATTATCTATTGAACTTTTTTTGTTTTCATTATATAATTTAATCATCTCTCAAAAATAAAGGAATCATACAGACAAAGCATTACATAATAATAAGAATAACTTACATTATTCCCACCTCTACCGATTTTATTCGTACGGTAGCGGTATTTTCTTAAAAAAAAAGGCTGCCTTTTTAGGCAGCCTCTATAATAAATATATTATGAGATTATCTTGTTAAAGTAACAGTTCCTTGTTCTTTATAAAGTGTCCCATCCCAGTCGAGGAATTCGCAATACCAGTGATACAAACCATTTGGCAAGATTTCATCACCTTTCACTCTGCTACCATTATCTGTACCGTCCCAAGCACCATTAGAACATGCATCACAAGGAGCATCCAAGTCAAACTTCTCAGTATTAAACACTAAATTGCCCCATCTATCATAAACCAGCATTGTAAATGAGTTTTTATCAATTCCATTACCGCATGGTCTAAAGCAATCGTTTATTCCATCACCATTAGGAGTAAATGAATTAGACATATAAAATGCAAACTCATTACGAACAGTAACAATACGAGATGCTGTATCCTTACAATTTTTCATTGTCGCAGCAATAAGAAGGACTTCATATTCACCAATTGTTGGATATAAGTGTCTAGGCGAAACAAATAAAGAGCTATCCCCATCACCAAAGAACCAATAATAATTATCTGCGTCTGTTGAATAATTTATGAAATGTACTTCTGCCGACAACATAGAAACTACTTCAGGATCTGCTTCGAACAAAGCGGTTGGTTTAGGAAAAACAGTTATCATATTTTCGACTGTACGAGTGCTTTTACATCCAAAATGATCCATTACTTCAAGCGATACTGTATAAGTACCAGGGGTTTTATAAATATGGATAGGACTTTTGTCTGTTGAGAAGCCATCTTCTCCAAATTGCCAGAGATACGTCTGTCCTAAATCGGGAGTACTTTCGGTAAAATTAGCAGCAAATGGAGGACAACCATCAACATCTTCTACTACAAACACATTACCAGGTTTAGGTCTCACATTTATTAGAATTGAATCAACAACAGAAGGTGTTCCGCACATATCATTGAGAGTTATGTAGAATAATGTTGTTGTATCAGGATAAACTGTAAACGGTGAAGGCACAACCCTTCCGTCTTGCAATGTCATTAAGTAAGGACCTCCGTTTCCACCTTCAACATCCACATGAATAATTGCAGGGTCTCCTGAACAAACAGTGTCATTACTTGTATGTGTGGACAAAATTTCTAAATCAGGATTTACCGTAACAATTGAAATTCGAGGAGTACTAGAACACCCGTGAGAATCAGTAACTACCAAAGTATAAGTGGTTGTTTGCGTTGGAGAGACATTATATTGATTTGAGTGATAAACAGTACTATCAGTTCCTGTCCAATGGAAATCATAATAAGGTGTACCTCCAGTTGCCTGAGTAGTAAGCATAGTTGTCTGACCTTGGCAAATAGTACGATTGCCAATAGGCTGTACATAAATAGCATCGGGCTGTTGTATGGTAATATTTGTAGTAACACGACATAAATGGTCATCAAGTACTGTAACAGAATAATTTCCGGCATGATTTAACATAGAATACTCATCATGTCCGTTTGGCCATAAATATGAGTATGGAGGCACTCCTCCCTGCACAAATATAGCAGCTTCTCCGTCATTATACCCGTAGCAAGATGCTGGATTATTATCAGTAGTATAAGTAATTTGAGGAGGTTCTGTTATAATAAACATTTCACTAACCTTGCAACCAATAATATCAGATACGGTAACAGTGTATATATCAGCACATAATCCTGAATAAATATTTGTTGATGAGCCCCAACTATATTGGAACGGAGCAATTCCGCCGTGCATAAGAATTTCGGCTCTACCATCGCAAGAATTATAACATCGATTATTACGTAAAATCATTGAATCTATAATCATTTTAGGACTAACTGTTACAATCATTGTTGCAGTATTACTAATACAACCATTGTTATCTTCAACATAAACATTAAATGTTGTAGTAGTATCAAGGCTCACATTAAGAGTAGGTCCAGCAACGGTATATCCTTCTCCCCGATTCCAATTATATGTATATGGTGTTGTCCCTCCCATAGCTTGAGCCTGTACGGCTGTTGCAGTTCCTTCACAAATTGCCACATCATGACCTACAGTAACAAGCAGTTCGTCAGGCTGCGTAATTTCAAAACACTCCATTACAAAACACCCATTTTCGTCATTTACCGTTAAGCAATAATCGCCAGCTGCTATATTGAGTCGATCTGCAGTACCAAGTCCTATATCTGACCATAAATAAGTCAAGTTACCTGTTCCACCTGATGCATCAACAATAATTTCGCCATCATGTGATTGATAACATGTTAAGTTAGTAGTGCTAGTACTATTTATAACTAAAGCAGGCGGTTCAGTTACTGTAAAAGTTTGACCAGTAGTACAAGCATTAGCGTCTGTAACAGTAACACCATAATCTCCAGCACACAAATTGTTTAATATATTTGTAGGAGATCCCCACGAATAACTATATGGCAATGTTCCTCCCTCTAAAGTAAGCTCTGCTCTACCACGACAACTCTCAAAACAAGGGTCATCATCCACCACAAGAGTATGTGATAACAAAGCGGGATTAGTAATATTCACAAGTGTATCATCAGAGCTACAACCATTAGCATCAATTTGCAAACCTATGGAATGAATTCCAGCATCCGACCAAAATATTTCATAAGGACCTTGCCCACTACCAGAAACAACAGAAGCACCATCAAAGTCCCAATTATATGTCGCAGTTGCGTCCACATTGCCTGTATATGTAATAGTTGTATGATCCTCATAACACATAATTTGATTAAAAGTAAATATTGTAGTAGGCACAGGATAAAATTCGACAATTAAAGAATCGGTATCACAACATGTAGGGGTTTGATTTTGTTCAGTCCAACGAAACCTATAAACGCCCCAAGTATCAACAGTTGCAATAGCATGTTGTGAATTTTGATTAGCCCAAGTTACATTACCAGGTCCGCTAATAACTGACCATGTTCCTGTATTTCCAGCCTCAAGACTAGCATTAAAAGTATAAGTATTTGTACAAACATGAGCATCGGGTCCAGCATCGGCATCAGGTCTAACGCAACACAATGAATCGTCTTCAGGTCTTACATGAACAATCAAAGTTGTATCATAAGAACAACCAAAATCATCTGTAACCGTAAAAGTATAAGTTTGATCACCAGATATGGTTGGATTTGCAACAGCTGTACCTCCTGAGTTTGGATTTATCCCATTCCCTGTCCAAATCATATCATCAGGGTCATAAGAGTTTTCAATATACCATAAATTTGTTGGAATAAGTTCTGGTGCGAAAGTAATCTGCCAAGAAAATATATAACCATTATCTAAATTCATGTGGTCAGTAATAAAAATAGTCCACGAACCATTTAATGGACAACCTATCAAATCTGTCCAGTTTCCATCAATTTGATAAGTACCTGGGTTTACTTGATCAACACCTGTACTTACATTACCAATAGGATCTGTATAAGTTCCAAGATATGTTGCATTTGCATCATCGTCTATAAATCCCGCAGTAGAAGTTGGCGACCAACAATAGTCATAACCAATACCTGGAGTTATATCAGAACTATTACCATCAACAGGTAAATTTGTTCCCACAGGCTCGCCAAGAATATTACCACCGCCCCCTTGATCGAAGACCACCATAGTTTGACCATTTGGACATACTAATTCCATAGAGATATCCCCTTGATAGGTATGCTCCATATTCACACAAAGACTAATAATATCATTAACATTATCGACTGTTTCGCCAGGCGTAAAAGTACCATTCGTAATTGAAGTCGAATACGTAACTCCACTTCCATCTGGTAAAAAAGTAGTTTGTGCTATCTCATCCATAAATTCTTCTTCCCATGGCACTGGAGTTACAATCCCTATTAAGTCAACAGGCTCATAAGGACAAACCGTATCTTGAAGACTATGTGTTCCAACAAAAAGTGGAGTAATCGATACTCGCACCCTCCAAAATTGATCAATAGAAGCAATACAACCGTTAATATCAACGGTTTCTAAATAAATACGGTATCCACCAGATTCCATAAAAGTATGAGTAATAGTATTTAATCCTACACCTGAATACTCCACGGTTGCACTTTCTTTAACCACTCGCCAATTCCATTGTAATGTTGCATCAGATTGTGCATAATCAGTATTATTATTAGGATAATCACCCTGTGCAGTAAACTCGATATCAGTTCCCTGACACACATCAATCCAGAGAGAATCTGCTGGTGGACTTAGTGATGGATTGGAGCTAATAATATCAACCGTATAATCCTGGCATGGGAAACCGCAACTAATATCAGCTGCAAACCCTGTATATTGTCCAGATCCATCAGTGTGCATAAACAAAGTAATACAATCGCCAGTAGCCTCAATAGTTACTCCCTGTAGGGAAGTGTAGCCTTGATTTGTAATAATGGCAGGAGATGCAGTATTAGGACCATCATAAATACTTAAATAGTCATAAGTTGGCGACTCAAAAGTAAAAGATGTAAATTCTAAAGTCATTGTTGCACCAGGCAAATCTCCACATATTGTAATAACGTGATTTTCGTTGTTGCCATAATTACCAGTTGGTCCACCAGAGTCGTAAATTGTACCGGAGCAAGTTGTTATAGTTCCACCTTGACTAATAAGATACGTTTGAGATAAGACTTGGGTGCTTATCATCATTAGCATTATTGCAAAAGCTATGTTTAATATTTTAGTTTTCATCTATATATTTATTAAATTTTTTAGCTAAATTAAGTCCTGAATCTAATATTAGTGCTTTCCCTGAATTTCCAATTCGATAACTAACACCTCTATCGTATTGTTGTTCAATATGATACATGTAAATATTAAAATTTTCTTCATTGACATGCTCGACATTATTGCCAACAATTTTATTTACTGGATCTAGATGCTTAAGGAACGGCATTTGTTCACATTTCTCCATATCAACCTGTAAAATAGTATATGAGTTATCAAGATACCAATTTTTATACATCAAATCATTAGGATAATTATTGGCAAGATCTTGTAAATATTCCTCGGAATATACAGCATCTAAACGAGGGTCTGGTGTAATACTTTGTGCCAATGCAAAAACTGACACACAATATATAAGTCCAATTAATAATGTTATTTTTTTCATATTATTTAATAATGTTTATTTACCTAACGTAAAACTTTTAAATAGGTTGGCTATAT
>JAQVOR010000022.1 GCA_028702535.1 Bacteroidales bacterium | reverse complement strand
ATAAACCAATGGCAGCGTGGACTGCATGGAATATATTTTCTATAAGACCTGATACTAATATTATGAAGGTAATTTATCCCTTAATTAAAGCAAATCATGAGTTTTGGTATAATCACCGAGATGCTAATAAAAATTTATGGTGTGAGGATAATTTAGGATTTGAACGAGTTGATGTAAACGCAATGTTGTTTTCAGAAAAGTATTGTCTTAATAAAATGGCGGTTTTGTTGGGATATCAAGAGGACGCAAATACTTATCAAGAACAGATGGCTATTATTAAAGCTTCTTTTAACCGCTATTTTACTGATAATCAGCAATCTGGATATGTTGACATTAATATTAAAAATGAAAATAAAGTTTTGGCAGATGATGTAATTGGTTATGCCTTATGGGCAGGTTTGGCATCACTTGATGTAGCTAATTTTTATGCACAACAGATAAATATAGAAATAGATAACGGAACATATAAAGCAAAGTTCGAATCTGGCGATTTTGATATCTCTTATTACTACTTTTTAATTTCGGGGCTAAAACTTTATAAATACGAAGTCGAAGCTGATAAATTGCTTAATATGCTCCTCGAAACTGTACTTAATGATGCTAAAAACAAACCATTGCCTTCGTATGGTAATGAGAAAATGGTTAATGATAATTCATCGCTAACGGCTGCCGTTTTATTACTGTTGCTAAATTATTAAATTGTAGAAAAAATAAACATGTAAAATAAAACTTCTTTTTGTTCGTGTGTATTTGAATTTATTGTATCTTTGTATATATTCTTTGCAAGAACCGAGTTTACGAGCTTACTTTGGCAAGCCATCGGAGCAGCTAAAACGCCAAATACTTAAAAGTAAGGAGTTCTAGCTGCATTGCAGATAAAACTTATTTTTTAACCTTAAATTTAAACAAATATGAAACGATTATTGTATGTTGCATTCGGAATTGTGATAGTTTTATTTAGTTGCAATAAACCATCAAATACTCTTGAGGGTAAATGGAATATTGTCAATATTACTCAAAATGACAAAGATACTTTGACGGATTTGACCATTCCGCTTGTTGTGTTGTGTATGCAAAATGATGGGGTTGATTACATAGAGTTTACAAAAGACAATGAATATAATTTGGTTAATAATGAAAATGTAGTAATTGAAACTAAAAAATATTCTATCGAAGAAAACTTATTGAATATTGAGGAAGAAAATGGAATAAGTGTTATGGAGATTATTTACAAACAAGCTGATTTAGTTGATTTGAAAAGTCAAGATAAGATTATTGTGTCGCTTAAAAGAATAGAAGAATAGCATCAAGTTACAGCAATTAATGTAGGTAGAGTAGTAGTAGAGACATACGGTTTACGTCTCTATTACTACTGTATAATTTACTGTATAATTTCAAAACTCTTGGTCTATTCCCAAATCAGCAATACCCAGATTTAGAGCTTATCCTTAAATTTGTAGTAGAATTTCGACTTGACATTACCGACAAATAAAACAAACCCTGTTTCTGCCAATGAATTGGAGATAACATAAACGTCAGTAAATAAATAAACAGACAAAAAGTAAATAATTTATTAATTCCAATTATCCTCAATTATTGTTGTAATCTGTTAATTCCCTACGGGAAAAACGTATTAGGCATAAGTAATTGTTATTGATATTTATGTCCCTTCGACAAAAGCTCAGGACATCGCCTAACGGTCAAAAAAAAATCAAATCCTATTTCTGACATTAAATTGAAGGCAATGTAAACGTCAGTAAAGACCACAAAACCACAAAATTAGATTATTCTTCAAAAGCGGATGATGCAAAGTTTAAAAACACAACAGCTAAAGCGAGTAACATAAACGTCAGTAAATAAATAAAAAGTAAATAATAAAAACTTTTTTCTGAAAAAACAGTGAATTAGTTGAACACGACATAAAGGGCGAAAACAACTGAAAATCAAGGGTAGATCAGGATTTCTGAATTTTTCGGACACTAATAATTACGATTTAAAAAAAGCGATAAATTTTATTTATCGCTTTTTGATATTGTGTCAATACAGAGATTTTATTTTAAAAATATCTTGCTCTATTATCTTCAATCTTGGCTTGCTTTTCCATAGCTTCAAATAATCTATAAACCTGCGAAGCTTGATTTCTCATAATACTAAGTTTTTCTTGTGTAAAATCAGTTTTTTCGGGAGCAACAGTTTTGTTGATAACTTTAACAACAAAAACTCCATTATTGCCTTTGATAGGTTGAGAAATTTTGTTTGGCTCAATTGTGCTTATCACCCCATTAACATTTGGTTCAATACCTAAACCAGGTAAAGAAAATGATGAAAAGCTTACATTTGTTATTGTATCTAGTGTTTTACCATATTTAGCACTTATAGCTCCTATATCCATTTTTGAGGATATGTCTTTATTAAGTTCAGCAATAAGGGTTTCTGCTTTTTTATCTTTAAGAACAATAGGCTGGATTATATCTTTAACATTTTCTAGCGGAGCAACACCTTTTTCTCTTATTGCAGATACTTTTACAACAATGAATTTGTCCGTAAAATGGAAAACTGTTGAGACGTCTCCAACTTTTGTTTTTTTATTGTAAACCCAGCGAATAATATCACGTGCATTTTCAATTCCAGGGATTTTGTTGTCGAGTTCGTTAAGTTTATCAGCCACTCGTTTTGTAAGCTGGTCTTCTATTATGGCAGCATCGAATTTTTTGCTAGTATTGTTGTTTGCACTAAAATTACTCGATTTTGAAAAATAGTAGTTGGATGTTCTGTCAGAGAATCTAATTTCTTTACCAACTGTTGCTAATTTTACTTTTTTACTATATTCGCTTTGATCATCAATTTTGACAATGTGTACACCAAATTGAGATTCAACAATACTAATATCACCAGTTTTGCCAGTAAAACAAGCTTCGTTAAATGCTGGAACCATCATACCATCGGTAAACCAACCCAAATTCCCACCTTGTTGCTGTGATCCACTATCTTCAGAATTCATAAAAGCTAAAATTGCAAACTCTTCGCCCGCCTCAGCAATTGCTTTTAAACTATCGGCTTTTTCGTAGCATTGCTCAAGTGTAATTGTATCGTTAGGTGTGATTAAAATATGACTTGCATTAACTGAATCGGGGCGTTGAGCAACTTCGATAATTCTTGTAAAGTAGTATATGTTATCTAATAAAATAATATCAGAAGTTGTTCCGATTTCCCCATCAAAAAACTCAGGATTAAGACCATCTGGAAGTTCAGTTTGTGGAATAAAACGTTGCTGCATACCAAGTTCACTATATCTCGAAGCATAATCGGCATGACCATTTTCTAAGGCATTAAACTCAGAATATAAATCTTCAACATCTGCCTTTATAGTTGCAGTATCTTCGGCGGATGGAATTACATCAAAAACGACATATTCGATATCACGACTTTTATTATTTTCAACAAACATATATAGGTGTTCCTCATAATATGCTTTTAAGTCGGCATCACTAATTTTTATGTTTTCGTCAGGAATTTCTTTGTATGCTCTGAAAACATATTCGAAATCGGACATATTGTTTTTATCCTGATAATCCATCTTCGCAAAAACTGTCGGAGTGTAAAATCCTTTTGCTATCATCGTGTTGTACTTGGTTCTGATGTGGTCTCGTTTGATAACAGATTTCCAGTAATTTGCAATTATTTGATAACCTGGATCCTCTCCAGAGCGATCAAAGAATGTCCTTATACTTGCAGTATCAACCTGTCCAGTTTGCTTATCTGTAAAGTTCTGTAAAATGATATTGTGAATGTTAGAGCCATATAGCAAATCTTCTAATTCCTCGTCACTTACTGATAAGCCTATCTCTTGGTAAGCAGGTTCTAATAGATATTTTTGTAGAATATCATTCCATGCCTGATCCCTGATACTGTTGTCATCTTCGGTATCTAAACTCGATTTGCCTTGTGCCACCAAAATAAACTCACGATGTTGATCGTAAAATTCTTGAAATTCAGAGTATTCAACTTTATCTCCGTTTATTATTGCAATATTTGTTTCGTTTTTTGAAAACAATTGCTGAAAAGTTGAGGGGTCGATAATAAATAGGAAAAGAGCGACTCCCACAAAAATAATAACAAGAACACCTGCTCTGTTTCTAATCTTCTGTAATACTGCCATTACTTTATGCTTTTAAAATTATTATTTAATTCTTTTTGAATTTTAGGCTGCGAAGATAACAAATAAATATTATTTATAATCAATCAGATTAAAATAATTGGAATTTTTGGCTCTTTATTGCAAATATTAGTGAGAATTTAATTAATACAAGCAGTTAAGACGTTTAATAATTGAAATAATTTTATTTTTAAAGCCTCGACAAACTCCTCCTCACTTCCCACTCCTCATTTTTCACTCCCAACTCCTCACTTTTCACTTTTCACTCCCAACTCCCCACTTCTCACTCCCAATTTTCCCCAGTCTGTAAATAAACTATGTAAATTACCAATATTATTTTAATTTTGCATCGAATCATATCGAAAGATGACAAATTTAATAATTGACTTAGGAAATACTGCATTAAAACTATTTGTTTTTGATGAGCAAAATATTTTATTTTCATCTATAGTTGAAGATTATGATAGATTATTGTCCGATATAATTTATGCAATAGATAAATATAAAATTGAAAATGCAATAATTTCATCTGTTAGAGATGATGATAAGAATGTTATTGACGGATTAAATAGTTCTGTTAATCTTTTGCAGATGAGTACAAGGCTAAAGTTACCAATTGAATTATTGTATGAAACTCCAAATACTTTAGGACAGGATAGGCTTGCTGCGGTGTGTGGGGCTTCGGTACTGTATCCCAACAAAAATGTATTAGTAATTGATGTAGGTACTGCAATAACTTACGATATTCTTACAGATGATAATAAGTACTTAGGTGGAACAATCTCTTTAGGAATTTGCACAAGATTTAGGGCTTTACATAATTTTACTGGAAAACTTCCGTTATTAGGTATTAACAAAAATATAGATGGTGTTTATGGTAAAACAACAAATGAGGCTATTATACTTGGAGTGCAAAATGGAATAATCAACGAAGTTAGAGGCGTAATTGCTGCTTATGATAAGGAATTTCATAACTTATTGGTGGTTTTTACTGGTGGCGATAGCTTTTTCTTTGATAATTTAATAAAAAATCGCATTTTTGCAGTCCCAAATCTTACAGTATTTGGATTAAATAAAATATTAAAACTAAATGTATAAAAAATTAACAAGTGCATTATTCCTACTGAGTATTGGTGTTGCAGTCTTTGCACAAGGTAGAGTGGGCTCTCCTTACACTCGATATGGAATTGGGGATATAACTCGTTCAACTTTAACGAGAAATAATTCGATGGGAGGCTTATCTTATACTTTGCCTTATGCTAATGGAATAAATTATGCTAACCCAGCAGCCGTTGGCGAGATAGATTCTCTTACTTTTATTCTTGATTTTGGAATAAATGGTGGTGCTAGACTATTTCAGATATCCGACCCAGAGTATTCGCAGGTAAAGTCTGATTTCCATTTATCGCATATCAATTTTGGTTTTGCTGTTACAAAGTGGTGGAAAGCTGCCGCAGGGGTATTGCCTTTTAGTGATGTAGGATACTCTATTAGCTCAAAGGATACTCTGCTTAATGTGGATAAAAACTATTTGTTTGCTGGCGATGGTGGGATTAATAAAGTTTTTTTTACAAATGCTTTCAATCCGTTTAATAATCTTTATTTCGGAATAACTGCTTCTTATTTATTTGGGAAAATTTATCAATCTAATGGAATTGTTTTTAACGATGAGACTGGTGCATTTTTAAATGTCTTTGAACAAAACACTATTCAAATTCATGATTTTAGTGTTGATGCGGGGTTAAAATATGTTTATAAAATAAATGATGTAAATTCACTGTCGCTAGGAGCAGTTTATGGTTTAAATTCTAATCTCGGAGCTGTTCGTACAAGAATTATATATCACACTCTCTCAAGTAGCTCAGCTGTTGTAGATACTGTGTTTAGAGCTGATGACGAAGATGGAATTATTAGTTTGCCGCAAAATATTGGACTCGGTTTAGGGTATCAATATAATGATAAATTATATCTAGGGTTTGATTATACTATGCAGTCTTGGGCAAATGCCGAATTCTTTGGACAAACTGACAATCTTAGCAATTCGAAATTTATGTCTTTAGGAGTAGAGTATATTCCTAGTGGGAGTCGTGGCAGTATTTTTAGTTATTGGAAAGGAGTGGCCTATAGAGGTGGAGTGCATTATAACCAAAATTATTTTAAGTTAGCTAGTGGAGAAACTCCTATTAACGACTTTGGCATAAGTTTTGGGTTAGGATTACCAATGAAACGTTCTAAGACATCTTTTAATATTTCGCTAGAATATGGGCAACGGGGAACTCTCGATAATAGTTTAGTAAAAGAAAATTATGCTATCCTCGGAATTAGTTTCAATCTTGCCGAAACATGGTTTGTGAAAAGTAAATTTGATTAGATATTATTAAAATAAATTGTAGAGTTATGAAAATTAAAGTTTTTTTGCCAGTATTAATAATAGGACTTATGATGAGTTGCATTTTGAAGGCTCAAGATGTTAGTAAATATGGAGATGACCCAGAAACTTGTGCAGTTAAATTATCCACTTATAATGAGTTTTTTAAACAAGAAAATTATAAAGATGCACTCAATTCCTGGAGGTGGTGTTTTGTTAATTGTCCAGAGGCTACTAAAAATATTTATATACAGGGTACAACAATTATTGAATATTTTGTAGAGAATGCTACTGAAGATGTTATCAAAGAAGCATATATTGACACTTTGTTGATGGTATATGATAAAAGAATAGAGTATTTTGGACAAGAAGGTGTGTTACTCGGTCGTAAAGGACTTGCTATGTTAAAATATCGTGCTGATGACATTCAAGCTGCGTACGAAGTATTTGAAAGGTCTTACGAATTACTCGAAAATAGTACTGAATACTTTGCTTTGAAATATTATATGAATACTGCGTCAGTTTTGTTTGGTAGCGAAGTGTTGGCAAAAGAAAAGATCGTCGAAATATTTTCAAAGGTATCAAGTGCAATAAATTATCAGATAGATAATGAAACTAATGAAAAGAAAAAAGAAAGATATATAGCAACTGCCGAAGAAATTAAACAACTATTCGTAAATTCTGGTGCTGCTGATTGTTCTGCAATAATAAATGTGTTTGGACCTCAGTTTAAGGCAAATCCCGAAAATGTTGAACTTGCTAAAGAAATTCTTGCACTGTTAGAAAGTGGAAGTGGAGACGATTGTAAACTGTCAGACTTGTATATGAATGCGGCTGTGTTAGTTTATAATACTGAAAAATCTGCATCTGCTGCTCATTCAATTGCTCAAGGATATTTTAAAAGAGACGATAGAACGAATGCCGAAAAGTACTATAACGAAGCTATTAATTTGGAACAAGATAATAGTAAAAAAGCAGATATGTATTACGAACTTGGATTACTTTATTATAACTTGGTAAAGAATTATCCTGCTGCACGAAATGCTGCACGAAATGCATTAGGGATTAATCCAAATTACGGAAAAGCTTATATGTTAATTGGTAAAATATATGCGGCAACTGGTGGGTGTGGTGAAACAGCTTTTGAAAAGAAATCTATAAACTGGCTAATTGTAGATCAGTTTATAAAAGCTAAAAACGTTACAGATGACGCAGAAATTGTAAAAGAGGCTAATGAACTTATTGGAAGATACTCGTCTCGTTTCCCAACCCTCGAAGAGGTATTTTGGTTAACTCTTAGCGAGGGACAGACCGTTACAATAGAATGCTGGATAAACGAAACCACTACTATCAGATGTAATAAATAGTGTTACTAAAGATAAAAATAAAAAGTATTATTATTGTCGTGGCGACTTTTGGAGTTGCCACGATATTCTTTTCTTGTAAAAACGATATTGAAGAGATAAATAAACTTACTGTCTCGAACGATAGACCATCTTTTCAGGTTATCGACCTCGAAACTAGTTTTAGCGACTCTGGTCAAATAAAAGTTAAAATTTATGCTCCAGAACTTGTAAGGTACGATAAAGTAGAAGTGCAGTACGATGAATATCCAAAAGGGATTAATGTCGAATTCTTTAATTCTCTTATGGAGGTTACGGGTACTTTAAGATGTAATTATGCCAGATATCGTATTAAAGATGAGGTATGGGAAGCTAAATCTGATGTAGAAGTAAATAATGCAGTAGAAGAAGAACGAATTAATACTGAATTGCTTTACTGGGATATGAAACAGGAAAGAATATATTCTGATAAATTTGTGAGAATTACCACAGCTGAGGAAATATTATTCGGCGAGGGTTTTGAGGCAACTCAGGATTTCTCAAAATGGAAAATTTTAAAACCAACAGGAACAATAAACGTAGATGAAAATTAAAAAGAATTTTTTTGTAATTATTGAATTTGCATGGATATTAATGGCGATATTTTGCCTTGGTATGGGGATTTATTATAATGTCAAAATTGGCATTCATAAAGCGTGGATAATATACTCGCTTGGTGTTATAAGTTTGGGGATGTTTGGTGCTAGACGTATGCAAAGAAAAAACAATGAAAACAGACAAAACAGAAAATACTAATGGAGTGGATAATTATTTTTGTTTCAGTAATTTTCTCTGCATTCTTCTCTGGAATGGAGATCGCATTTATTTCGTCAAATAAATTAAGATTAGAGATAGCTTCAAAGGAGGCGGGACTTAGATCTAGAATATTGACAGTCTTTAATAATAATCAACCTCAATTTATTTCTGCAATGCTTGTAGGAAATAATCTAGTACTTGTTATTTACGGTATTTTTATGGCTAAATTATTACAAGCCCCAATCGAAAGTTTTGTGAATAATGAAGTTTATATATTGATAATACAAACAATTTTATCAACTCTTATTATTCTGGTTTTCGCTGAATTCCTACCAAAAACTCTTTTCAGAATTATTAGTAATAAAGCACTAACAACATTTTCTGTCCCTCTAATATTCTTTTATTATCTCTTTTATCCAGTAGTTGTATTTTCGATGTGGATTTCTAGTCGTATTATGAGCTTGTTTATTAGCGAAAACCTTGACCAGTATCAGAAAGAAAGAGCGTTTGGTAAAATTGATATAGATGAAATTATTGATAAAAGTACAAAACATAACGAAAAAACTAAAGAGGCTCATGAATTAAAGATTTTCCAAAACGCTATGGATTTCTCGTCAGTTAAACTTCGCGAATGTATTGTCCCTCGTAATGAAATACAGGCGGTGTCAATTAATATGGAGATAAGTGAGCTTAAAGAAAAATTTATTGAGACAGGGCATTCAAATATTCTTGTTTATAGAGATAATGTTGATGAAATATCTGGATATGTAAACGTTAAAGATATTTTTAAAAACCCTCAAAAATTGAGAAATTTTGTACGCCAAGTGATGATAGTCCCAGAAACAATGTCAGCAAAAAAATTGTTTGAGCAGCTTATTAAAAGCAAAAAGAGCCTTGCTATTGTTGTTGATGAATTCGGTAGTACCTCAGGAATGGTGACGGTGGAGGATATTCTCGAAGAAATTTTTGGAGAGTTCGAAGATGAACACGATACTCCTGAAATTAATGCGGTTATCGACCCTGATGGCAATTATGTTATGAGTGGCAGAATGGAACTTGATGATTTTAACGAAGAGTTTGGCTTTCAGCTTAGCGAATCGGACGATTACGAAACTATTGCAGGTTATATTTTGTTTCATTATGGGAGCTTCCCTAATCAATCTGAAATTATCAATATTAAAGACGGCAATAGAAATTATAAATTCAAGATTTTGAAAATCCAGGACACAAAAATTGAAAAGATAATGTTATTTGATGAGTAATACCAATTTAATTACAAAAGGTCGTATTGGATATTTTAATTGTTTTGTGTTTATGCAAGGCTAAAAAAAACTTGACATAGCCATAAGTTAAATCAATGTTTTTAGCGAAGCAGATACGCAAAATAATCAATTTGTATGCGTTGTATACGGTATTTTGTGATTGCATTGGCATAAAGTTTATTGTATAAACTTCTATTAAATACTGTTTAATATTTTATTTAAATCTATACAAGCATTATTTTTAGTTGTATTATAAAATATAAATTGATATGTTTTGTGAACTAATGGTAAGATAAATTATTACTATTAGTGTATGGTTATGAATGAGCGTAATTTAAAATTAGAGATTTCAAATCCAAAATATAACGACAGGTATCAAAGTTTAAATTATCTTGGAATTTTGATAAAAGTGATGCACATTGAAGATATGTTTTCTCATAAACTTTGTGCTTTGACTGATCGTAAATCTGTTGCCAGTAGGGATGTTTTTGATATTTATTATTACTTAAATGATAATGTTAGGATAAATAAAGAGATTATTAGGCAGAGAACAAATATGGAATTGAAAGACTATATTGATTATTGTATCCAGACGATAAAATCGATTAAAAAAACTGGAATATTGTACGGTATAGGTGAGCTTATTGATAATGAGACAAAGGTTTTTGTTAAAAATAAATTGCAAACTGAAACTGTCAGTTTGTTGAAAATTTATAGAGATGTCTATTTAAAATAAGAATATTTTTATAATATATAATGACAAACAAGAAATATTTTAACTTTTCTTTTCAAAAAAAACCTTTATTATTACAGTGTATTTAGCGGACTATAAATTGAGTGTCGTAAACACGAAAAAGATTGCTAATATTAGTTATCCAGTTATCCAGTGATCCAGTGATCCAGTAATCACAAGCACGCTACCGCACGATTTTTTCATCGTGTGGTAGCAAGCATCACAGAATCATAGAATCACAGCATCACAGCATCACAATTTTTTTTCATCTTTTATCTTCAAAAAAATCCTTCATTATTGCGGAGCATTCTTCTGCCATAACACCTTTGATAATATTTGTTTTGGGGTGTAGTATTTTCTCATTATAACAAGAATATCCTTTCTGATTATCACTTGCCCCGTAAACGATATTTGAAATTTGAGCCCAGGCTAATGCTCCAGCGCACATTACACATGGCTCTAATGTTACGTATATTGTACAATCTGTTAAATATTTAGCTCCCAAATTGTTCGCTGCTGCTGTAATTGCAAGAATCTCTGCATGTGCAGTAACATCATTAAGCATTTCGGTTTGGTTATGTGCTCGTGCAATAAGTTTGTTTTTGCAAACGATAATAGCTCCCACAGGAATTTCGCCTGCATCAGCTGCTTTTTGAGCCTCTAATAGAGCCATTTTCATAAATATTTTATGTTCCATAATGTAATTTTTTGATTTTGCTTTTGTCTTCACATTCTAAAATTAGAGTATCAATATGTTTACCAGAGATTGGAGTACGAAAATTTGGGTCAATTTCTTTTATTGGTAATAATACAAATAATCTATCTTCTATTTTAGGGTGTGGAATTTCAAGATTTTCGCTTTTTATGATTATGTTTCCATAATATAAAATGTCGATGTCCATTGTTCTGCCCTGATATCCAGTAGATGTTCTATTTCTTTTCATTTCCTTTTCGATGGCGAGTATAATTTGTAAAATATCTTTAGGCTGTTTGTCAGTTTTTAGTTTAAGCACCGCATTTGTAAAATATTTAGCATGTTCAAAACCCCAAGGCTCTGATAAATAAACTGATGATATTTTATCAGGCTTTGCAATATTTTTTGTAATAAGATTAATCGCAGAATTGATGTTTTCTAATCTGTTTCCTAAATTTCCTCCTATGCCGAGATAAATGGTTTCCAATTTTCAATATTTATATTTTAAATTATATTTTTATTCCTTCGGTACAATTTTTACACATTTCTATTTTATTTCGTTGCGAAAATACATTTTTTATAAATCTTTGGTAATTGTTTTCGTTACGAATATTATTTATAGTCTTGTTCTTAACATCACCCATAATAAAATCAGCGTCTTTGTCAAAGCAGCATGGCACTAATTTCCCGTCCCAAGTAATGACTGAGCCAAAAATAATCCTTCTGCACGAATTAGGCAGTTTAGATTTTATTTCAAATTTATCTCCATTCACAATATATCTTGAATATTTATAATTTTTTGGCAGCAAAGCAATTTGATTTTCAGAATAAATTTGGGCAGTTTTTAAACTAATTTTATCAATCTTATACTTCTTTTTCAGTTTATGTAAATGCTTTATTTCGTGCTCGTTATGCTTAAAAACAATGAATTGCAATTCAATATATGGCCGTTCTTTTTTATTTAGTTGTGATAATGCTTCAAGTCCTTTATATACTTTTTGTATGTCGCCATTAACTCTATATTTATTGTATGTTTCTTGTTCTATACCATCAAGAGACACAACAATTTTATCAGGTTTTGCTTTTTTGATAATATCGATATTATTGTGTATGGTATGTCCGTTTGTTGAAAACTCAGTGTATATTTTATGTGTTCTTGCAAAACTTATCATTTCCCCAATTTGCTCATGTAATAAAGGTTCTCCCTGAAAGTGAAGTATGATATTGATTAGATGGTTTTTGTTTTCTCTAATTAGTTTTTTAAATAATCCCAAATCTGCAAAACCTTTATCTCTTGTTAGTAATCCTGTCCCCGAAGGACATGCAGGACATTTTAAATTGCAATAGTTTGTTGGCTCAAATGATATAAATGAAGGGGGCGGTAGAAACTTATTTGTTTTCGATCTTTTCTGTTGTTTAGAGTATTTTGTTTTTACTTTACGATAATAGCATGATAAATTAATAAAGTTTATCAATTTTTTTAGGTTTAGGTACTTTATGATTTTTAAATGATTCAATTTGAAAATATATTGTTGCAAGTTAATAAAAAATGATTGGTCTATTAATAGTTTATTGGTTAAATGTTTTTGAGTGATGAGGTTTTACATCAAGCTTTCTTTTTATATATAGCGATTAATTACAATTAATTACTGTCTTATATTGGTTATTAAACCACTTATATAAGGATGAAACCGTGAGGCTTTTCAAGTTTATAAATAATTGCAACATTCTTTTTGATAATTTTAACAAAATTAGTTTGTTATAAAACATAAAAATCTTAATTTTGCAACAAAAATAAATAATAATGAAGACAGAAGAAAGTTCTAAAGACTTATTATTCAATTCACCGGAGTCTGTTTTTTATACCATTTCGAAAGAAGACAAAGAGTATTTGTTAAAAAATACAGAATGCCGATCTTACAAGAAAAATGAGTTAGTTTTCTTAGAAAACACAAAGCCTGCTGGGCTAATATGTTTATCGGACGGTAAAGTTAAGATATTTAAGGAGGGAGCAGGCGGTCGAGATCAGATTATTCGATTGTCAAGACCAGGAGGTTTTATTGGTTATCGAGCACTATTTGCTGGGCAAAATTATCATGCCTCAGCAGTTTCGCTTGAAGTTTCGATTGCTTGTACCATTGAAAAGAATGCTCTATTTTCTGTTATGAAAAATGACCCAAATCTTACATTTGCGATTCTTAAATCTCTTGCAACAGAGTTGGGTGTGTCTAATATGCGTACAGTTAGTCTTACGCAAAAGCATATTCGCGGTCGCCTTGCAGAGTCTCTTTTATTTTTAATCGAAACTTATGGATATTTTGACGATGGACTAACTATTAAAGCATTATTGTCAAGAGAAGATATCGCAAGCCTTAGTAATATGACTACAAGTAACGCAATTCGTACTTTGTCAACATTTGCACAAGAAGGCGTGATTGGACTCGAAGGTAGAAGAATTAAAATTATTGATGTTAAAATGCTCCAAAAAATATCTAATATTGGTTAATAAGCCAATAGGTATATGAAAATATCCTAAATTATATGTTGGAAGTTCTGGGTTTACACGCTTACTTCGACAAGCCACAAGTTGCCCATGAACTAAAGCTTACTCGCTACGCTCATTTCGACTCGGCTCACTTCGATAAACACTCAGTTCGACAGGACATCGCCCTGCATTGCGTGAGTTCGCCTGCGGCTCGGTTCGGGTTCTGATTAAATAAAAACTTTATTGACAGACACCAATCACTATATATAGACTTTTCAAAATGGATTTAACTTTTGAGTAGTGTTTGTTATAGGTTTTGTTATATTTGCATAAATTTTTAAAATTTGGCTTATGGTTATCTCTATGACAGGCTTTGGTCGTGAAGTATTGGAGTACAAAAATAAAAAGATTAGTATCGACGTAAAATCACTAAACTCTAAAATAACTGATATTAATACCCGAATACCTGGATATTATAAAGAAAAAGAACTTGAAATCAGAAAACTCATATCGGGAGAGCTCAAAAGAGGCAAAATCGATTTTTGTATGTTTGTGGAACTTAACGGAAGTGAAAATGTTACACAGATAAATGAAGATATTGTTATTAATTATTACTCTCAATTAAAAAATATTTGTGATACGAATTCTATTCCTATGGGTAATGATATTCTTTCGGGAATTATTAGAATGCCTGATATTATGCAAAACAAATCTGAAGATTTGTCGGATGGAGAATGGGATTTTGTTTTACAAACTGTACAAAAGGCAATAGAGGCTTGTAAAGATTATCGAATTATAGAAGGCAGAGAGCTTGAAAAAGATATTACTATTAATATAAAATCTATCTTATCTCTACTTGATGATATTCCTAAATTTGAAGCAGAAAGAATAACTTTAATTCGCGAAAAACTAAGGCTTGTGTTGGATGAATTAGGCCAAGGTAAAAAAATTGACGAAAATAGATTAGAGCAAGAAATTATTTATTACCTTGAAAAATTTGATGTTAATGAGGAAAAGGTTCGTTTGAAAAAACATTGCGAATATTTCTTAGAGACAATAATGAGTGATGAGCCTGTTGGGAAAATATTAGCTTTTATCTCCCAAGAAATCGGTCGTGAGATTAACACTTTAGGGTCTAAAGCAAATCATGCCGAAATGCAAAAAATTGTTGTGATGATGAAAGATGAGCTTGAAAAAATAAAAGAGCAATTGTTAAATGTATTGTAAGTAAAATGGAACCTAAAATGTTGATATTTTCTGCACCCAGCGGAGCAGGTAAAACTACTTTAGTACATCATTTACTCAATTTTAAAGAGTTTAAGTTAGAGTTTTCGGTTTCGGCATGTAGTCGAAGTGCAAGAGGTAATGAACTTGACGGGAAAGATTATTATTTTTTGTCAGTTGATGAATTTAAAGCTAAAATAAAAAATGACGAATTCCTTGAATGGGAGGAAGTTTACAAAGATAATTATTACGGCAGCCTTAAGTCCGAAGTTGATAGAATTACCGCCAAAGGAAATAATGTAATATTTGATGTTGATGTTAAAGGCGGACTTAATATAAAGAAATTTTACGGGAGCAATGTGTTGGCGATTTTTGTGATGCCACCATCAATAGATGAACTCGGAAATAGATTAATTAGACGATTAACAGATAACGAAGAGGCAATTAAAACACGTTTGGATAAAGCAAAATGTGAATTGGAATTTGCAGATAATTTTGATGTGATTATTATAAATGAAAGTCTCGAACTTGCTAAAAAAGAAATTGTGTCGGTTGTTAGAAATTTCCTATCCAAATAGCAAAAATGCAAAAAAAAGTCAGGAACTTTTGCTTTTATTGCAAGACTTGTACCTGACTTTTGTTTATTTTTTGTTTATCTGTTTATTACCACTTTTTTATCAATAGACTTTTCCCCATCCATAATTCTGAATATATAAATTCCATTAGCTAGATTGCTGATATCTAAACTATTGTGATTTTCAAGATTAACTACTCTTAGTAGGCTACCTAAACAATTATATATTTTTAATTCCGCATCTTTGCCAGCAGAAACACTGATTTGATTTTTTGCAGGATTAGGATAAATTAAAATTTCCGATTTTGCAAAAACAGTTTCAGTCTTTACACTAAAATCCATAGTATTAGTAAAGAACTTATAAATTTCTGTAGTATATCCCATGTCGTTTTGCGGAATGTAATACCATTCGTGATCTCCGCCAACTACTTTGATAAAAACAGTATAAGTATCGTTATCACCATTTAGATACACATATCTTTCGAATGTTTTTCCATCTGCTTGCGTATCAGGGAATATATTCATTACTGGTGATTCGTCGGCATTATTAAAGTTTCTCCAATACTCGACTAATTCTTCGGCTCCCATTCCAACAGAATAAACTCCCATTCCTGTGTTAAATCCTGCATCTTCATAAGCGATTTGGGTGTCAGCAGTTCCATGTATGTGCATTGTATTAATAGCAACCTGTGGATTTGGAGTAAACCCAACTCCCATAGTGCCGCTTACAGATGCCACAGCAGTAATTCTGTTTCCAAGTTCACTTGCCATGCGGTTACACATAAAACCTCCTAATGAAAATCCAGTAAAAAAAACAGAGTCGGGATTTATATTAAAATAGGTTTCCAACGAATCGAGAATTACAGTTAAAAAACCTGTGTCGTCAACATCTGGATTTAGGAAAATGTCTCCAGCCATTGTGCCTGTTGCTCCAACACCAGCATTCCATGCTGTTCCAAAGCTTTGCCCCATTACAGTTGCATCTAAAGCCTGCGGAGTAATAACTATCCAGCCAGTTTGGTCAGCAATAACATTAGGCCATACACCAGAAAAATTAGTCATATTATCACCAAGTCCATGGAGGCAGAATACAACTGGTGCAGGATTGCTTTCTGAATAAGATGTTGGTACATATTCCAAGTATTCTCTTTCTATTTCGTCCCAAGTAAGCGTACGAGTAGTTTGTTGAGCCATAATTAATCCTGTTATGGCTGCTAAAATGGTAATAAGAGCTAGTTTTTTCATTTTATTATTTTTTTGGTTTAACAATCACACCAAAGATAAGAAAAAAACTTTATCAGAAACAAATTAATTTTGATATTTTAAAATTTTTTCAACAATTTCTGGATTAATGTTTTTGTTTTCTCCAAGTTTTATAAAGTTTTTATTTTCAAGTTTAGCACAAATTTCATTTATAGCTGAGTTTGGAATATTATAATCCGAAAGTTTTGTTTTTATACCGAGGCTGTGAAAAAATTCTTCAGTTTTGTTAATTGCCATATCAATAACAGTACTATTATTATTATTGATATCTATGTCCCAAACATTTTGTGCAAAATGTAAAAGTTTTTCAGATTTTTCTTCTTTCATTACTGATAAAACTCCTGGTAACACTATTGCAAGTGTTTGAGCGTGGTCAATACCATAAAGTGCGGTAATTTCGTGTCCAATAATGTGAGTACTCCAATCTTCTGGAACTCCTGCTGCAAGAAGTCCGTTCAGAGCCATAGTTGCAGCCCACATCAGATTTGCATTTGCATCATAATCTAAGCGATTTTTAAGAACTTTTGGACCTTCGTTGATTATTACTTTTAAAAGAGCAGCCGAATAAGCATCTTGAACTGCCGCATTAACTGGATATGTAATATATTGCTCAATTGTATGCACAAACGCATCAATAATTCCGTTACTTATTTGTGTGTTGGGAAGGCTGTACATTACTTCTGGTTCTAAGATCGAAAAAACTGGCATTAACAAATGGCTTCCGAAAGCTAATTTTTCTTTCGAGGATACTCTTGTAATTACTGCTCCTCCATTCATTTCGGATCCAGTTGCAGGAAGCGTGAGAATAGTGCCAATTTTTATTGCCGAGTCAAATTTTTCGTATTTTGAGAGCATATTCCACGGGTCATCTCCTTTATAATTAATTGCCGCTGCTATAAATTTTGATCCATCAATAACTGAACCTCCTCCAACCGCAAGAATAAAATCAATCTTTTCTTTTTTGCCGATTTCTACTGCTTTCATTAGCGTTTCATACTCGGGATTAGCCCCAATACCACCAAACTCAATAATATTTTTGTCCGAAAGCATATCTATAACACGCTCGTAAATACCATTTTTTTTGATGCTCCCTTTTCCGTAAGTAAAAAGAATATTGTTGTAATTTTTTAATTCGTCTTTTAATTTTATGATTTGATTTTTGCCAAAGTGAATTCTAACGGGATTGTAAAAAGTAAAATTTTCCATAATTTATTTTATTTCTATTTGTTTAATATTTGGTAATAAAGTCTGTGTTTGAGACTTACTTCGCACTTTTGATTTGTGATTCATCTGTGATTCATCTGTGATCCTGTAATCCTGTGATTCTGTGTACACTCCTCACTTTTCACTTTTCACTCCCAACTCCCAACTCCTCACTCCCAACTCCCCACTCCTCACTCCCAACTCCCAACTCCTCACTCCCAACTCCCAACTCCCAACTCCCAACTCCCCACTCCCAACTCCCAACTCCCCACTCCCCACTCCTCACTCTTCACTTTTCCCTCTTTTAAACCATCCATAACCTCTTCCCATAAAAAATAATCCTAATAAAATGAACGGTATTGAAAGGAGTTGTCCCATTCTAATTGCTTCTGTCCAGCCTGAAAACTCTACCTGATCCACTTTTGTATATTCGATAATATATCTAAATAGAAATAGAATAAAAACAAACCATCCTAAGAAAGTTCCTTCTTTCCATTTCTTTATAAATTTTTTGAACACAATGAAGAAAACGATAAACATAATAAAATAGAAAATCGCCTCATAGAGTTGAGTAGGATGTCTTGCTGTCCAAAACTGTGTAAGGCATGTTAAGTCCGTGGTATTGCAATGTCCAGTAGCGGCATCGATGGCAGGTTGCAAATCGCCTCGATTACGTAAAAACTTAAATCCCCAAGGCAGAGAAGTTTGTATCCCAAAAATCTCTGAATTTGCAAGATTTCCTAATCTAACCATTCCACCAGCAAATGGTATTATAAGAGCTATTCTATCTAATATTCCAAGATAATTCATTTTGTATCTTCTAGAAAAGAGCCAAACAGCTAATAAAATCCCAGCGGCACCACCATGGCTTGCAAGTCCTCCTTCCCAAACTTTTAGTATCTCAAGAGGGTTCGAAAGATAATATCCTGGATTATAAAACAGGCAGTGTCCTAATCTGAGACCAACAACAACTCCAATAATTACAAATATTGCAAGTTTGTCAATTTTTTCTTGGGGGTGTCCTTCCTTACGCATTACGCGTGAAATAATTAAATATCCTATTAAAAAGCCCAAAGCTAATAAAAAACCATACCAGCGAATACCTCTTTCTCCAATATAAAACATTACGGGGTCAACATCCCAAACTATCGATAATAGTGTCATGATAAATTTGTTTTATACAAAAGTAAAAAAATGTTTTAAATACTGTTTAAATGTTTGGAAAATGTTTTTACATCTACTAATTTATAATCATGTGTTTGAATGTTTTTTATCAAATAGAATAAAATATTGAAAGTTATTAAAAAAAATATTACTTTTGTTGTCTTTAATGCCCAGATGGTGAAATTGGTAGACACGCCAGCTTGAGGGGCTGGTGCTCGCAAGGGTGTGCAAGTTCGAATCTTGTTCTGGGCACAGTTTTATTAGTAAAACGCTCGTATTGTGATGCAATACGGGCGTTTCTGTTTTTTTGTGCAAATGTCTAATGTGTTTGATTACATTTGAGATATAATACTATTCCACTCTTTTTTATGTTCAAATTTCAGTGCTGTATCATTCTCAATCAAATTCACGTAGTTTTCTATAAATTCAGAGGCGTTAGAGAGGAGTCTTAAATAATATTTTAATGAAGGTATTAATCCGTTTACAATAACATGGCAGCCATAGCAGGAAATCTAAGGTTTTTTAAGAACGGTGTAATATATTTTGTATCAAAAGTTATACCAGAATAACCATTAGGGATGCTTGTTTGATGATTCCTTATGTCCTGTTTTGGATTTAGGATTTTATAGATTGCACTTGTCAGAATAACCGTAATTACGCCTTTTGATGATTCCGATCGGCTTAGTATTTCACTTAAATGACAGGTAATGTTTTTATTTAAATCAGATTTTATTTTGTCATCAGAACCAACTATTGACATTGATTCTTTATATATTTTTTCAAGATATTTATTTGGATCCATTTATATTTTCAATTTTAAAAGTTGAGTTTTAATTTGTTCAGCAACGGCCTTAATCATAGGAATTGCTACCGAGTTTCCTATTTGTTTATAAAGCTCTGATTTGTTATTCAACAATTTGAATTTATCTGGAAAGCCCATTATTCTATAACACTCTTGTATTGTTAGTTTTCTTACTTTCCATTCATGCTAAATCCAAAATCGACCCGAAGATTCTTGGGAAGGCAATGCAGGATGAACGCCTTCTGTAGAGTAAATTCTATTAGGTTGTTTATGAACACGAGATAAATGTTCTGTACCTGGTCTTACACCTGCCTTGCGAATGGTTTTGTTTCTATAGCCTGCGAAAACTAGACCTGATTTTTGAGTTTTTTGCTCTTTTAGAATAGTATAGGGTTCGTCTAAGTATTCAAAATCATTTTTTTTTATCCAAAAATTCCTTTAATGTCGGTTTAGTCTTTTGTTCTATTTTTGAAAAATCAAATTTAGTATTTTTATGTCCTATGATGATAATTCTCTCTCGGTTTTGAGGAATGCCAAAATCAGATGCATTCAACACTTTTTTAGAAACTACATATCCCATTTCTTCCAAATGCTGTACGATAGTGGCTAAAGTTCTTTTTTTGTTGTGATAAACTAAATGCTTTACGTTTTCTAAGAAAATGACTTTAGGTTGATGTTTTTCAATAATTTCAAAAACATGGTAAATCAGTGTGCCTCTGGTATCTTCAAAGCCTTTCATTTTTCCTGAAATACTAAAAGGTTGGCAAGGAAATCCTGCACAAAGAATATCGTGTTTAGGTACAATATTCGTATTTAATTTTGTTATATCGCCAAAAGGAACTTCTCCAAAATTAAATTCGTATGCTCTTTGGGCATGGTAATTAAATTCCGAAGAAAAAACGCAATTACCACCAAGTTCCTGCATCGGAATTCTGAAACCTCCTATACCAGCGAAAAGGTCAATAAATGTAAATTCAGGCTTTTCAGGTGCAGGAAAAGGAACATCCCATTTTATTGGTAACATCGCCTGCAATTCGGGCTCAGAAGTTAAACTCAAGTCTTCAAAGATTGTTTTGTAGTAATCTTTCGCTCGTTTTTCATACGAGTGCGCTACTCCATTTTTATGATTTTGCAAATAATGAGTAAAATATGCTAAGTCTTCAACATTACCGTTTAAGATTTCAAGTTTTAGTTTTTCTTTTAGTGTAGAATATTTTATCATGGCTAAAAGTTTAAATCTCCTTGTTTTTAATTATTAAATATTTTGTTTTATCTCCCGAAGTTTATCAAAATTATTGTACTAATAGACTTTAATTGATGAATATATTCTCGATATGTTTCTTTCATTTTCTTAAAAATTACATATTGATATTTTTGTCAAATTTAATCAAATTTATACTTTTTTGCTAAAATACTTATTGTGAAATTATAAACAGTACGAAGTGAGTAGTAAAGCAAATGTTTTTTGCAAACTTTTGTCGTAGGTTAGATGTGTGTTTTGGATAACCACTATTGGGAACATTCGAACAAACGAACAGACGAACAATCGAACACCTCGGCTTCGCTCGGTGCATCGCAATCGAACAAGGGAACAGACGAACGTTTCGACTTCGCTCAACCCATCGCATTCGAGCAAAAGAACAAGTCAAAATGCTTAGTTTAATGTTTTACAATCCCTAAGGGTTTGTAAAATAATAAAGTATGCAGAATTGACGAAGATATTTTGTTGTTTTTCGAGACGCAAAATTTAGCTAATAGCTTGCGTCTCTTTGCTAATTTTGCAACAAAGAAAAACGGTAAAAGAACAAGTCAAAATGCTTAGTTTAATGTTTTACAATCCCTAAGGACAAACACTAACACTTAAAGATTGTGATGGTCCGTTTCCGCATGTATTTGATGGTGTTACAATTATATCTCCAGCTACAGTTCCTGGGGTAACAGAAATAAGATTGCTTCCTTGACCTGAATCAATTGTCCAGTCTGACGGAACTTGCCAAGTATAGGTATGTCCTGCATCAATTACTGAATAATCAAAATTTGATGACCCACCAGAGCTAACACTAATATTATCAAACCACACATAAAAATTATTGGAGTTATTATAATTACAACTAGGTTCGAGGTAAAATAAAATATTTGATTTATTACCAATTGCAGAAATATCAAATGTTACAACAACCTGTGCACATGTTCTTACTTCTGTAAATTTAAAGCCTTTTCCGTTCGTTCCAGAGTCATAAGTAACATCAGTTCCATTTATTGTTACGCTTGTGATATTATGTTTGTATCCAGCATCTGCCCACATATAAAATCTGCACCAATCATTAGTATGACTTAAAAAATAAGAATGAGAAACATCAAAACTTATCGAAACTTCATCATTGCCAGAACAATCCATTTCTGGCAATCGTAAAAAATTTCCCCAATAGTTATTCCAACTTCCTGCAAAACCAACATGTCCATTAGGACATCCTCCTGTTGCTGAATAAGCAATTGGATTATTATAGTCTGGTGCAAACCAAATATTATTACTACCTGGGTTAGTGCCATGGGTTAGAACATCAGAATTAAATTCCTGTGTAGTGCTAATAGGAGTAGAGCCACAAACATAAGTTTCGCCTGTTATTGCTGATGGTTGGGAAGGTAAAGGTAAAATATTAAGTGTTACGGCATTACTTACAACTGGTGGAGGCGTGCTGCCTGTTACAATACAACGGTATAGCCACCCATTATTTCCGGCAACAATTCCACTTAGGTTAATTGTGGCTGTGGTATAATTACTGTAAACGGGATTTGCTCCAGCCGATTCAATATTTTGCCAGTTGCCGCCAGTATTTACTTGCCATTGATAAGATATCCCATCGCTTGATGATACCGAAAATGATGCGTTTGCACCAGCACATTCCGAAACATTTGTTGGTTGAGTATCAATTGTTATCCCCGATGTGCTTGCACTCCCACAAAGACTTAACCATAATGCTCCATCATAGTAGTTTATACAGTTTTCAGAAATATTATAAATAATAAGTCCTGTTGCTGGATTGTTTATTGCATCGCGTTGAATTTGCGTTAAACGAGGTGGTAAAAAACCCAATTCGTTAGACTGTAATTCTAATAATGCTGATGAATCAGGCGTATTTGTATTAATGCCTACATTTTGTGAATATAAACTTGAAAATACAAACACAAAAATTGCTACTAAAATTACTTTAATCTCATTCTTTGTTTTATAGAAAATCATATTCTTTATGTTTTGAAATTTATCTTGTAAAAATATAAAAAAAATACGATGATTCTAATTTTATGTGATTTTGTTATGATATTTATATAGATTTGCTAAATAGTTATGCTTCATGCTTGAAATTATAGAGAAAACCTTATCCTGACTTCCAATCAATAAAAACCTGTGATAGTAGTGGTAATGGCTTCAAAAAAAGCCAGCCATTACTTATTAGAAGGTACGTTTTTTTATTCAAATAGGTCATCCTTATTCAGATTCTTAATTGATGTCTTTCTTGCGAAAAGATAAAGAATTAAATGAGTAATTAGAAATACAGACCAAATTAATGCTGTGAGATAAACTGTTTTGATATTTTCATATTTTGATTCAAAACCAAATAGAAACCAAAATATAGATATAATATTATGTCCAAAAAAAGTTGCAAGATGAAATCTAAAGCCAATATCATAAATTGGAAGATATTCATGTTCTTTTTTGCCAAAGTAATAGCCATTAAGCCACATTAGAATTGCATAAACAACTGCGGACATAATTATTGCGACAAGTATTTGATTAGTTATTGAGGTGCTTAAACCTATTCGGAACATTACTGTAAGTACTAATGTTGCTAACGTGAACTTTATTAAATTCGGCGTAATTAATGTTTTCATATCTAATTATTTTTTTAAAAGATTATTGATTTCATTAGAGAAGAATAGTTTTATATTTCTTTCGATAAATATTTCAAGTAACTCATTTCCCATTTTGGTCAAGAAGTAATATTTTCTGTCAGGTCCTTTATTCCCTTTTTTATTTTCAAACGATACTACGTCAATATGTTCATATTTTCGTAGGTTTCTATACAGGCTCTGTTCCTCACAACTGATAGTGTTTTGGGATTTAGTTTCAATAAATTCTTTGATTTCGTCAACATATTTTTGCCCATCCTTTAATGCAAGGAATATCCATAAAGTAAGTTGTCCTTTTTTGTATGTTTCCTCCCAAGAAGAGAGCAAATCAAGTAGTATGTCTTTTGTCATAATCAAATAGTATTATTCAACTTGTATAATACAAAGGTAAAGGTATTTTTTTGAATAGCAATTTTTTTTTGAGTTTTTTTATCTTCTTCGTTTATAATGCGAGATAAATCAAAAAACCGCAGCTTGATTTTTAGAAACTGCGGTTTTTTACAATATTAATTAGATGTTATTTTTTGAGCAATTCTACGCTTCTTGTAACGAAATTACTTAGAGGCTCTCCTTTTAGAAGATTGTTGGAGAGTAAAGCTAAATCGAATAATTGACTTACAATTTTTTGTTTTTTACCGAAGTCTTTATAAATATCAATTTTTTCTTCTTCGATTTTTGTCAAATTAGATTCTATCTCTTCAAGTTTAAGTTTATCTTCTGCAGGTTTATCTTCATCTTTCTCGAATTTTTTGAGTTTTTCATCGAGTGCAGATTTTTCCTTATTTATGGCTTCCAATTTTTCGTCAATTTGTTTGCGTTTAGTGATAGTTTTCTTTTCGATTTTTTCGCTCAAGTCAACTATAATTGGATGGTTTGTATTAATTATCACTTTATAATTATCAGGTAAGTCGCCATAGTATCCAGTACCGCCACTAAACTCAGACATATCTTTCATTCGTCTCATAAATTCATCACGAGTAATGATAACTGGCATATCTTCGGGTCTCATAGCATCATTTGTTACCCAGTATGATTTATCTTCGGGAACTATACCTTGAAATGCCCACTTAACTCCCTCTTGAGCTTTTTCGCTAAGTACCGATTCTATTTTGTCATCTTTTTGTATCAGATTATCAACAGTATCCGAATCTACACGAACAAATCTTGAGTCTTGCATTTTGCTTTCTAATGTGTTTACAAAGTGCATGTCAAGCTGACCGTCTAATAATAAAACATCATATCCTTTGTCTTTTGCAGCTTTGATGTAAGAATATTGGTCTTCTTTATTTGTTGCGTACAGATAAATTAAACTATTGTTTTTGTCTTTCTGTTCCGCTTCAATACTTGTTTTATATTCTTCTAAAGTAAAATATTTGTTGTCTGTGTTTTTGAATAGTGAGAATTTTTCGGCTCTTTCATAAAATTTTTCGTCAGAGATCATTCCATATTCAATAAATAGCTTTAAGTCATCCCATTTTTTTTCAAAATCTTCACGATTATCTTTAAAAATCTCAAATAATCTGTCTGCTACTTTTTTACTAATATGACTTGAAATCTTTTTTACGTTTGAATCACTTTGCAAATAAGATCTTGACACATTTAACGGAATATCGGGCGAATCTAATACACCATGTAATAATGTCAGAAATTCTGGTACAATACCTTCAACAGAATCTGTTACAAATACCTGATTTGAGTAAAGCTGGATTTTATTTCTGTTCATTTCGAGATTTGATTTGATTTTTGGGAAATATAAAATCCCAGTCAAATTAAACGGATAATCAACATTCAAATGGATATTGAAAAGTGGAGTTTCGAAATTTGCAGGATATAATTCACGATAAAATGAGTTGTAATCTTCCTCTTTTAGATCGGCAGGTTTTTGTTTCCATGCCGGATTTGGATTATTAACAATATTATCTTCGTCAGTTTCTACATCTTTGCCGTCTTTCCACGTAGTTTTCTTACCAAAAATAATTTCTATTGGCAAAAATTTACAGTACTTCTCTAATAATTCTTGAATGCGATTTTTCTCTAAAAACTCCTCTGAGTCTTTGTCTATGTGCAAAATAATATCGGTACCTATCTCATCTTTTTCAACTTCGCTAATTTTATATTCGGGATCGCCTTTACATTCCCACTTTACTGCTTTTGCGTCTTCTTTGTATGATTTTGTAAGAATTTCCACTTTCTCTGAAACCATAAACGAGGAATAAAATCCTAAACCAAAGTGTCCAATAATTGCATTTTCGACATCTTTATATTTATCTAAAAAGTCTCCAGCACTTGAAAAAGCTATTTGGTTAATGTATTTCTCAATTTCTTCGCCAGTCATTCCAATACCGTTATCGCGAATAGTTAGAGTTTTCTTGTCTTTATCAAGAATTACCTGTACTTTAAGATTATCAGCCTCGCCTTTAAATTCGCCAGACATTGCAATTGTCTTAAGCTTTTGACTTGCATCAACCGCATTAGAAACAAGCTCTCTAAGAAAAATCTCATGATCCGAATAAAGGAATTTTTTAATAATCGGAAAAATGTTCTCGGTGGTAACACCAATATTACCTTTTTTATTTGTCATAGTTCTAAAAATTTTAAAATTTAAACTTACCCTTGCTTTTCAAAGTATATGCCAATCGAATTAATATGACAAAACGACAGAGAACGGCAGGGAAAACACAAATTTTGTCGGTAAAATTAAAATTTGAAAATAAAACAATTTGCTACTAAACATTTTGTACTTTTGTAATTTGAAAGCAAAATCTAATTATGAAAAATAAAATCAAACACAAACCAGAGATAAAATCAAAACTTCATCCACGCAATAAACATCGTGAGCGTTATGATTTAAAAGCTTTGTCTGTGACATATCCAACTTTAAACGAGTTTATTATTACTACTGAGTATGGAAAAGAATCGATTGATTTTTTTAATCCTTTTGCTGTTAAAGCATTAAATGTTGCTTTACTAAAGCATTATTATAATATTGAATATTGGGATATTCCGCCACGTTATTTGGTTCCGCCAATTCCAGGGAGAGCTGATTATGTGCATTATGCAGCCGATTTGCTCGCTGAGAGTAATTCTGGTAAAATCCCTAAAGGAAACAATGTTAAGTGTTTTGATATTGGAGTTGGGTCTAGTTGTGTTTATCCAATTATTGGAGTGGCTGAATATGGATGGAGTTTTATTTGTAGCGAAATTGACTCAAAAGCCATAGATTCATCATTGAAAATCATTGAAAATAATCCATATCTGAAAGAATTGGTGGAGCTTAAATTACAGGAAGATAAATATAAAGTTTTTGATGGAATTATCGCCAAAGATGATTTAATAGATGTTGTTATTTGTAATCCTCCGTTTCATGCATCATTAGAAGATGCAAAAGAGGCTAATTTGCGAAAATTAACTAACTTAAAGAGAAAACGTGCAAATAATGAAGAACGGAACTTTGGTGGGATAAGTCAAGAGCTTTGGTGCGTAGGAGGGGAGCGTAAATTTGTTAAAAACATGATACACGAAAGTGTAAAATATGGATATACGTGTTTTTGGTTTACAAGTTTAATATCAAGAGAAGAAAGCATATTTCCATTGAAGAAAGAACTCGAGCGAGTAAAAGCCAAAGAAATTAGAGTTATACCAATGGGGCAGGGAAATAAAATAAGTAGGGTTTTAGCGTGGACATTTCAATCTAAGGAAGAGCAAGCAGAGTGGGCGAAAACAAGTTGGGAGTAAGTAATTACTGTAAAATAGCTAAAATATTTTTTGTTTATTCTTTTAATTAATAATAATTATAGATATTTATATTGTAGCTGTCATTCAAGAGAGAGACCCTTAACATGAAAATTGAGATAAAACATTTGAAAATAATTACCAAATCAAAATAAAGTAGTACTTTTGTAATGTGGAAAAAGTAGGATACATAGAAATTAGAATCACAGGTTCAAAGGGGAACATGGATTTATTACCTGATAATTATGACATAAAGGAGGTAATTTCTATTCTTGAAAATGCTGAAAAGCTTCTTTATCCTGGAGAAAAAAGAGATAGACCAACAATAAGTTATAAAATTGAGGAAGGTTCAGTTAAACATATTTTTAAAACATCAATTCAATATATAATTGGTTTTAATGCAATAATAGGTCAGATAAATCAAGTGCAAAATATTGATTTTTTGGATATCCCAACTGCCAAAGCATTTGAAAACATTCAAAGTGTTGCTATAAAACGGAATTATTCTTTTAATATAAAAACATCGCTTGATAATACAAATGAAATAAAAGTTGATAAAACAACACAATATATAAGAACAGAAGCAATTTGGGCAGACGCAGAATTTTATTTTTATGGTAAGGTAACTAATGCAGGAGGTAAAGATAAAGCAAATATCCATATAGTAACAGATGAACTTGGAACAATAAGAATTCAAACGCCTATTAGCTTCTTAGAACAATATGACGAGAATATATTATATAAAGCTTTTGGTATTCGTGCAACAGGAAAACAAAATTCAGAAACGGGTGAAGTTGATACTTCTACTTTGAGTTTTATTGAATTAGTTGATTATCAAACTAAATATGATGAACAATATTTAAAAAGACTTAGAGATAAAGCAAAAAAATCATGGCTTAGCAATATCGAACCTGAAACATGGTTGAAAAACATTAGAGGGGCTTATGATACATAGAGCAGTATTACTTGATACAAGTTTTTTTCTTAGATTTTTAAATGATGAAGATCCATTATTTAAAAATGCGGATAATTATTTTCGTTATTTTCTTCAAAAAGAAATAATTATGATGATTTCTACTATTTCTATTGCAGAGTATTGTGTTGGAGGAGATATACATGAATTACCTTTAAAAAATTTACAAATAATTCCTTTTAATCTCGACCACTCTAAACGTACAGGAGAATTAGCAAAAATTGTTTTCCAAAAGAAAGGAAAGTTGAAATTGAAAGAAAGGAATATTATCCCAAATGATACAAAATTATTTGCACAAGCTGATTGTCTAAAAGTAGTAGATTCTTATCTTACCTCAGACTCTGAGAGTTCAAAAATATATAATTTGCTTAAGACTGAAACGAAACTAAACTTTGATTTTATTGACTTGAATAAACCGTACAATGAAACATTTGGAGTACTTGATTTATAAAACTAACTAAGCGTTAATAAATTTCCTAACTAACCTGTTATTTTTACTAAGGAATCTTAAAAACTTTAACAAACAGTGATAATGAAATTTCTTAAAAATTAAAAAAAATCCCAGGTCAATAATATTATTTGCCGAATGCTGCAAATAGTATTCGGTAGTTTTTTTTAATAATTATTAAGTGATTATAGCTTGTTGGTAATTTTACTTTTCAATTGATTCAATAATTTCTTTAATGCAGTTCTCACTTTCATCAAATGGAAAAAGTATCCAATCATGTACCATTCCTTCCATTACTTTAGTTTCACAAATACTACCTGAAGCTTCAGATATTAAAGAATCTAATTTTAAACAATCTGGATAAAACAATTCGTGAGTACTGACAAATATTTTAATAGTACCAAGATTATTAAGTTCCCCATATATAGGCGAAACTAAGGGGTTTTCCGTATCTAAATCTCTTGCATATATTTTTCCACATTTAATAAGCCTTTGACAATTTAGAACTACATCTTTGTCAATATAATTTTTAATATCAGGATTTTTCATGCCAACATCAAGCCATGGGGATAATAGAATTGTTTTTTGAGGGATTGTTTTCTCATTATTTGTAACAAGTGATTGTAAGAATGCTAAAGCAAGACCTCCACCAGCGGAATCGCCCATTAAAATAAATTCGTCATTTGGGTGTTTCTTTAATAAGATTTGGTAAAACTCATAAGTGATTTTGTGAGTTGTGATAGCATCGTTCTCAGGAGCAAGAGGGTAATCAATATATGTAATCTTATAATCGGTAGTTAAACAAATCTTTTCTATTAGTTTTCTGTGAGCTTTGCTTGCCTCTATAAAGTAAGCACCACCATGAAAGAATATTATATGTGCTTTAGATATGTTTTTTGTGGTAATTGTAAGGGCTTTAAAATCATTTATTTTATGTTCGGTAATAATTAAGTCTTTGTCAAATCGATTTGCTGAGAAATGTTTTTTACCTCTTTTTGGATCTGTTAATACTTTGTCTGATTTTTTATCAGAGAAGTTTATGAGTTTTAGAATATTGTATATTGATTGTGATTTCTTACTTGCAGTAGTGTTTTCATTTGTTTTACATTGGACAAATAAGCAAAAACTTATAAGGCATAGTCCAATCGCAATAGTATTCTTTGATTTCATAAATTAGGTTCTTAAACTAAAAATTGTAATACAAAGATAATAAGATTTTGAATAATTGTTCGTTATTACATTTCAGAACTCTTGAGTTTATCTTTATAACTCAGGCAGTTATCTCTATTTGGTCGTAAAATAAAATTGCAAATATAAACTAACAGATTCCTCATCCTTCCTTCGTCAGAGGTCGAAATGACTATTATTTGGGTGATGTATAAGTCGGCGACACGTACATTACAAAATAAAGATAGTGTGTAATTTGTCGTCGACTTTATAATCTCATACCAAAATGTCATTTCGACCGTAAGGGATAAATCTGTTTAACTCTAATTTTAAAAGGGAGTGAGGGAAATCAATGATTTTTTTTGAATTTTAGTAAAACACTAAATATTACAATCTAAATTCTACAGCAACAGTACCAGTTTGGTAGCCTGCCCCTGGTTTCTTTTCATACTTCCATTGTTTTACTGCATCTATTGCAAGTTGTGTACATTGATTACAATTAGAGCTAATTAGGCTTATATTTGTAACGTTACCATTTTCGTCAACAGTTATTTTAAGAACTACGCGTCCTTCTAGATTATCTTGATTTTTAGGATTTACTTTTTTTAGCATTCCTCGTCCGTCTAAGCTTCCGCCAACACCTCCAGGTCCAGGTCCTGTTCCTGTACCATCACCGCCACCACCAGTTCCTGGGTTTCCTGCTCCGGTTTCACTTCCAGCAGTTCCAGTTCCAGTTCCATCGCCAAAATTCATACCACGCATAAAGTTTGGTAAATGACTGTTATTTTGATTGCTTGTTGAAGTTGCATTATTTTTATTTTCTTCGGTGTTTGAAACGTTATTGTTGGCGTTGGGAGTTGTACTTGATTGCATGGAGGCGGATTCTTCGAATGTCTGGGTGTTAACACCTGAGTTTGAAGAGACTTGAGTCGAGGAGTTTTGTTCGTTTGAAGTGGCAGATGAAGAAGCACCAGCGTTGACATTACCCCCGCCTCCAAAATCAATCAGTATTCCCTCTTCGGGAGGAAGAGGTAATGCTGTTGTAAAACCTAGCAACAATAACAACAGAATTGCAACTATAAGAAAAATAGTTGCTCCGATTATTCCGTGTATGTGCTGTTTTACAAATGGCATAATTATTTTATTGGTGTAGTTGCTAAAATTAGTTTCCATTCATTGTTTTTTGCGATATTCATGATGCCTACAACTTCTTCCATAGGTACACTTTTATCAACATGCAAAGAGACAAAAGGATCTTCTTGACCTGCAACTTCTTTTTTTAATAGAAGTTCAATATCTTCGGGATTACAATATGTTGTTCCAACCGCATAACTGTATGTTCCGTCCTGTTTATCTTTAATTGATATCGAAGCAATTGGATTTGCAGATGTTTGACTATCACTAGATGGCAATAATAACTTTAAGGCATTAGGAGCAATTAAAGTCGATGTTACCATAAAAAATATAAGCAATAGAAATACAATGTCGGTCATAGACGACATGCTAAATTCTGCACTTACTTTATTTCTTGATTTTAACGCCATGTTTGTTTATTTTGCAGGTTCGTTAAGAATATCCATAAATTCTGTTGTTTTGGCTTCGAGCCTTGCTACAAGGTTATTTACTCGTGCAACAAGAATGTTATAACCAAAATATGCAATAATCCCAACAATAAGACCACCAACTGTTGTTACCATCGCAGTATAAATACCATTAGATAATAAAGTAACATCAATATTATTTCCGGCAGATGCCATATCGTAAAATGCTCTTACCATACCAATAACAGTACCTAAGAATCCAATCATTGGTGCTCCACCTGCAATTGAGGCTAACACAGGCAAACCCTTTTCGAGTATTGCAACTTCTTGTTTCCCAACATTTTCGACAGCTGCGTTAACATCGCCAAGCGGACGACCTATCCGCGAAACTCCTTTCCCAATCATCCTAGCAAGCGGTCCCTCATTCATTCGGCAATTATCAAGAGCTTGATCGACCTTGCCTTGTAAGATAAAATTCTTAATGTTCTCCATAAACGATTTTTGCTCCTTAGACGCTTTTCTAATTGCAATAAACCTGTCAATAAAAATGTAAACAGCGATTACCGAGAGTACTGCAAGTACTATCATAATCCATCCACCCTTAACCGCTAGTTCAAGAAATGACATTACTTGTTCTCCCTCTTCGCCTGTGAGAGCAACATTTTGCAACGTATCTACCTGTAAAAATAACATATTACAAAAAATTTAGTTGATAATTCACGAAAATATACACAATTATTTAAACCTAACGATAATTTAATTTATTTTATTAACAGAAATATGTTAAATGATAAAGCTATTGTTATAACGCTATCTTATTTGAATTATTGTTAATTAATATAGTGTAAATGTTTATTATTTATTAGAATATTAGTAGTATGTTCAGAAATATCCACTATTTTTGTAAAATAATTATAAAACACTAAATAATATGAAATTTTTTATTGATACAGCAAATCTTAATCAAATACGTGAAGCACAAGAGCTCGGAGTTTTGGACGGAGTAACAACAAATCCATCGTTAATGGCGAAAGAAGGAATAGCAGGCAAACAAAATATTCTTGATCATTATCTTAAAATTTGCGAAATAGTTGATGGCGATGTTAGTGCCGAAGTTATAAGCACCGATTTTGAAGGAATGATAAAAGAAGGCGAAGAATTGGCTGCATTACACCCACAGATAGTTGTAAAGGTTCCAGTAATAAAAGACGGAATTAAAGCAATCAGATATTTATCTTCAAAGGGAATTAGAACTAATTGTACTCTTGTGTTTAGTGTTGGGCAGGCATTAATCGCTGCTAAAGCGGGAGCAACTTATGTGTCTCCTTTTATTGGTCGCCTTGATGATAATAGTACAGACGGCGTTGAGCTTATAGGTCAGATTGTTGATATGTTTAACTATTATGAGTTTGAAACCGAAGTTCTGGCAGCCTCAATTCGTCATACTATGCACATTATTAAATGTATGGAAATGGGAGCAGATGTTGCAACTTGTCCGCTAAGTGCAATTTTAGGTTTGCTTAAACACCCTTTAACAGATATCGGTTTAGAGCAATTTCTGAATGATTATAATAAATTAAATAATTAGTAATGGCATTATATATTCGTATGTATGAGGAAAATCCAGCTCCTAAATATATACGACAGATAGTTGATATTTTACAAGACGGTGGGGTAATAATTTATCCCACCGATACTGTTTATGGAATAGGTTGTGATATTACAAAACCCAAAGCTATTGAAAGGGTAGCTCAATTAAAAGGGATTAAAGCCGAAAAAGCTAATTTCTCGTTTATTTGTTATGATATGAGTCATTTAAGCGATTATACAAAACCTATTGATAACAGTATCTTTAAATTAATGAAAAGGAATTTACCTGGTCCTTTTACCTTTATTCTTGAAGCAAATAATAACGTTCCAAAAATATTGAAAGCTAACCGAAAAACTATTGGCATCAGAATACCCAACAATAATATAATTAGAGAAATTGTTAATGTTTTAGGCAATCCAATATTGACAACATCTTTAAAAGCAGATGACGAAATATTAGAATATACAACCGATCCCGAATTGATTTATGAGGATTATCAAAATCTTGTAGATGCAGTTATCGATGGTGGATATGGCGGTAATGTTGCATCAACAATTATTGATTGCACAAACGATGAGCCCCAAGTAATTCGTTTAGGAAGTGTTGAGCCAGAGTGGTAGACTAGGGATTGTAAAACAACGGCGAAGCCCTCACGACCAAAGGAAGTAATAAACGCCTTATCGAATAAAGACTAATTATCTTTTCCAGAAATATCGTGTAAAAATAATTAATACAGTAAAAAGTTCTAAACGTCCCATAAGCATTAGCAAACCGAGAAACCATTTACCAAAAACACTAATATTGGCAAAATTTGATGCAGGTCCAGCATCGCCAATGCCAGGTCCTATGTTTCCTAAACTTGTTGCGACCGCACCAAAAGAAGTTTCGAGGTCTAGCCCTGTAAAAGACATAATAAGCGTACCAGTTGCAATAATCATTATGTATAAAATAATAAAAGCAAGAACATTATTGATAGTGTTTTGCGGCAAAGAGCTTTTGTTATATCTCACAGGTAGCACGGCATGAGGATGTATCAGTCTTTTAAACTCCATGTATGAATTTCGGAATAGGATATGTATTCTTACCACTTTTATTCCACCTGCGGTTGAGCCTGAGGATCCACCTACAAACATAAGCATAAGAATAAACACCCAAAACCCTCCAGGTACCCAAGTGAGGTAATCGAGGGTTGCATAACCAGTTGTAGTAATAATTGATACTACTTGGAAAAGTGAATGACGAATAGCTGGTTCAATTTGCATTCCCATAAAATGCCACAATCCAAAAGCAATAATAAGTCCTGACAACAATATTATAATAAAATAGAATTTTAGTTCACTATTTTTAAATACTTTTTTAAATTGTCCTGTAATTGCAAAATAGCTTAATGCAAAGTTGGTACCAGCAAGCATCATAAAGAATATGATAACATATTGAATAAAAGGCGAATCAAATGCTGCAATGCTAGCTTGTTTAGTTGAATATCCACCAGTTGCCATAGTAGTAAAAGCATGATTTACCGCATCAAAGACAGACATTCCGCCAACATATAATAGAACTGCTTCAGCGGATGTAAATCCAAAATATAATAGCCAAAGTTTTTTTGCAGTACCAGCAATTCTAGGATGTAATTTGTCGGTAGCTATACCAGGAGCTTCTGCACTAAAAAGCTGCATGCCTCCAACTTTAATAAGTGGTGTAATTGCTATCGTGAGAACTATAATTCCCATACCACCCATCCACTGGGTTGTACTTCTCCACAATAATAATCCGTGGGGTATTTCTTCTATATTGTTTAAAATTGAGGCTCCTGTCGTTGTGAAACCAGATATTGTTTCAAAAAACGCATCTGCATAAACAGGTATTGCACCACTTATGTAAAAAGGTAACGAACCAAAAAATGAAAGTAAAATCCAACTAAATGTTACTATTAGATAGGCCTCACGTTTTTCTACTTTTTTGTCGGTTTTACGAAAAAGCAATACTAATATTAAGCCTACTAATAAAGTTATTCCAGTGGTTAAAACTAAATATATAAAATCATATTCGGCGTAGTAACCCGAAACAGCGGTGGCAATTCCCATGAAAAAACTTTCAATTATCAGGAGTGCACCAAGAATTAATAATATGAGTTTATGCTTTATCATAAATTAAAATGCAAATATGACTAATATTTTTTATTTTTTATCAATAATTCTTTTATAATTAAAAAAACTGTTTATCTTTGCAGTCCGAAATTTTGATTTTGTTCTTTTAAACACAAAAACAAAAAGTTCTAAAAAAGATTATATTATAAAAACTCGGGGTGTAGCGCAGTCCGGTTAGCGCACCTGCTTTGGGAGCAGGGGGTCGGGAGTTCGAATCTCTCCACCCCGACAAAGATTAAAAGCCTGACACGATAGTGTCGGGCTTTTTTTATTAAATCAAATCTGAGCTCGCTCAAAGATTTGATTTAATAAAAAAAGACCAGGTTTTTCGCAGAAAAACAGGCTTTCAATCTTTGTATCTCCCCCCCAAATGAGATCACGCAAGTAATCTCTTTTAAAAATATAGCTCAATATGTAATAAAAAAAGACAAGGTTTTTC
>JAQVOR010000021.1 GCA_028702535.1 Bacteroidales bacterium | reverse complement strand
AAATGATATTTTTTAAAATCCTCAAAAAACAAAGGGTTTATTTTACTAAAAAGATTATAATTTAGCTTCCCTATGTTAAATATAGCTTCAATAACATTATCACTTTCCAAAATCACTTTATTACAATGATTCTTATGTGCCTTTATCCCCTCTTCAATTGCTTGAGAGACCAAATCATCCTTATCCTTAAATATTTCATAAAGTGTACGCTTAGATATACCTAATTCTGCAGAAATTTGATCCATGGTAACACTTCTCAAACCATATCTTGAAAATAATATTCCTGCTTCTTTTAATATTCTTAAACGCATTTCCATTTTTAATCTTTAATTGTTGCAAAACTAAAAAACTTTATCGGGTTTAAAAGTTTTCTTGAGGACTTTAACAAATATTTAATAAAATAGTTTGAACGCCTGTAAATACAATCAACAAAACCTAAAGAATAGTTAAAATATAATACTGGAAATACAATTAGCGAATGTTAAATTCATTATTATTCAATTTTTTTGAGATTTGTCACTACTTTGTAAATGAAGAATTGATTTTTATTAGACAGTCATAAAAATGGAAGATTGGAATCCATTATTATTATGCAATCCTTTTCGAGATTTCTCACTATGGTCTAAATAACAACTAATTTAGAGAATTTGGGAGTGGCTTGGTGGCGGTAAAGCTGGCACCAAGCCACGCCCGAATAAAACAACTGTCTGTCATTTCGACCGCAGGCAGAAATCACACAATCGCATAATTTAATTTATTAATTTTTAACAGACAGTAACAATTTACAATCACAACTCACGCCCCACTCATATTCAACAAATTATAGAATTACTATAAATTTAGCCCTTAGTTTACTTTTCCTCAATATCGAGAATATCGAAGCGGCTCATTCCAAGCCAGTATTTTTCAATAGATTTTTCACGAAGTACAGACCAATACATTTCACTTTCTAAGCCATATTGTTTAACTAAACTGCTAATATCTTTAATAATCTCATCAACAACTTCTGGTTTTAAGCTAAATAAAATTTCTCTTCCATTATATTTAACAAGAACACTTGGTGTTTTATCCTTAGACTCATCAACCGTAATAGTGCCGTATCCAATAGTAGAGCCTGTTCCAACTTGCAATCCATCGTTAAAACAACTAAGCGGTGGAGTATATCCAGCAAAAGAAACTAAGTTTATCTCATCTAAACCAGCATGCAAATATTCCATAATTCTTAAACCTGTTTTTGCACCAAGTATCGAATAAACCCCAATATGGGAATGAATTTCATTTGTAAGCGAAACAATTTTAAATTCTGCGTACCCATGCGATAATAAAAGAGAATCCGCAAATTTCTCAATATCCAGCCTCAACATATATCCACTTGTCGGTATTTCGTTAAAGCTAACTCCTTGGTCGGGTTTATCAAAATTAAGTACCCCAGTTACGAGAATATCAAAATAATTTTCTGGTTTTGGAACAATTTTCCTGGCATAATCTTCAACTACCATCTCATCAAACATACTTGGGTACAATAAATACATTGGTAAAAAATCATCCCAATAATACATCCCTGAATTTTCAAAGTCTGAGTTTTCAAAAGCTTTGATAAGTGCAGCAGTATAAACATTTTCGATTTCACTACAAGTTTCTAAAAAATCATCTTTATACTTATTATCATTAGCATAAACCAATTTAATAGGGACTTTAAATTTTTTTAGGATTTCATAAGCCTCATTATCTTGCTCAAAATTATATCCTTTAGGAGCCTTATCATAATCGGCATACCATAAAATAGTTTCAATTTTAGGACATAAATCTGTGTTTTGTTTAAGAACAGCAGCAATGTTTGTCAATGGACCCATTGCAATAATAATTGTACGCTTCTTTTCAAACTCTATGGCGTTTGCAAGCAATTTTTCAGCGTCATAATGCCGAATTTGTTGAACATCAGGAAATAGATTTTCCCAAACAGGTAAAGCATGTTCGTAATATTTTTTTGAGGCTCCTGTCTTTTGCCCCTGTCCAACTCTAATGCCTTCGTGATTGAATAATTTGCAAAGTTCACTAATATAATCGGCTGCTTCTTGAGGGGGCAATACACCATCAACAGTAGTTATGGCATTGATATTAAATTCCCTTGAAGCCATAAAATAAGTCATTGCTCGCAAATCATCAATACCTCCATCTGTATCGATAACAATATTGTACTTTGCCCTTTTATGTGCGGAAATTTCTGTTCCAGAAAAACAAAATATCAGAACAAAAAATATTAAGACTGTATTTCTCATACTATTGTTTTAAATGTAATATAGATTATTTTATTTGTCAATCATAAAATAAAAGTCTCCATTATACTTTTCAATAATTTTATCATTAGCACAAATAAGTTCATAATTATTAAGAAAAAATACCTGATATCCAATACTTTGGAGTGTTTCGATACTCTTTTTGCGATTATCTTGACCACTTAATTCGGATTGTATTAAAGGTTTGTGTTTTGCTAATGTTTCTTTCATATTTTCAAAAACCTCAGATTCAAAACCTTCTACATCTATTTTGATAAAATCGATATGTGCAATATTTTCAAGTAATCTGTCTGGATTTTTCATTTCTACCGAAAAAGTTTTTTCAAATACTGTTTCATTATTCTCAATTACTTTTGTCATACCATGGTGAACAACTCCATCAATAGCAGGCATTCCCATCTGAACAGTTTTATCAGTTTTGCCAAGTGCGAATGGTAATAATATCAAATTTAATGATTTGTATCGTTTCAGATTTTGTTTCCAAATTTCGGCAAATAAAGGTACTGGCTCCACAGCATAAACTTTTCCTAATTGTCCCGAATGTTTAGCTAAGAAATAAGAATAATATCCAAGATTTGCTCCAATATCAATACAAACAAAACCTGATTTAATTATGGATTTAAGATAATGTAATTCGGAATATTTGTCCTTACCAAAACCACAATTTATATAGCGTAAATATAACTTACTAACTATTTTTAGATAGACCTTAAGACCAAATGTTTTATACAGTATAACTCTAAATATTCTCATTTAATTTCCTCATAATCAACATATTCACCATTATCTAAGTCGTCATCTTCATTTCGATTATCATTTTCGGGAATATAATCAATATTTATTTCTCCCTGCTTAGGCTTTTGTTTTTCGTTGTCAGGATTAAAGTCTGGATTCATTCTTTGTGCGGCTTTTTTAACCCAACGTTTTAATAGCCACGGGAATATCACTCTGAAAAACAAATAGCCTAACAGATAAATAATCAACAATACTAATAAAAACTTTAAAAAACCCATAGTTAAAAAATCATCATTGATAAATAAGTACAAACAAAACCGAGCAAAAACCCAAGATATACCTGCAAAGGATTATGTTTTTGTAAGAACAATTGAGACGATGCCACTAAACCACTAACCACAATAATTACCAAGCCAATAAAAAGTAAATTAAGATTACTATTTACTCCAACAAACATTACAAAACCGAGCAATCCTCCAAGAGCCGAAAGATGAATATTTATATTCCAAAACAGAGTAATTACAATACACGCAACAACAATTACAATAGACGAGATAATAATTTTAAGCAATATTGGAGGCATATTTACTTTTTGCATAAAGTAATATGCAAGAGCATAAATAATAAGTACCGTCAGCATCGGGATTAACTTCTCTTTTTTTATAGTTGTTTCGAGATTTGAGATTATTTTAAAATAGTACAAAACTGGAATAAACAAGGCTGGCAGGCAAAAAGTTAGAATAAAGAAAATAGAATATATTACATTTCGTAAGTCTGCATTTACAACACTAAGATAATGCCCTGAATTAAATAAAACGACAACTGCTATGCTTGTCATTAACAGCGGATGAAATAGATATCCAGTGATACGAGCAGTAATTGTTAATGCTTTATTTTTTATCATTATAATTCCTTTCTTAATCTGGCAACAGGAATGTCTAACTGCTCACGATATTTAGCAACAGTTCTACGAGCAATTTGATATCCTTTCGACTTTAGTATTTCTGCAAGTTTATCGTCTGTAAGTGGTTTTGATTTACTTTCTACGTCAATACAATCTTTAAGAATTTGTTTTATTTCACGCGTTGAGACCTCTTCGCCAGATTCTGTTAGCATTCCTTCGCTAAAAAAATATTTTAATAAATAATTACCATAAGGTGTTGCAACATATTTACTGTTTGCCACTCTGGATATTGTTGAGATATCAAGCCCTGTAATTTCGGCTATATCTTTAAGTATCATTGGCTTAAGCTCCGTTTCATCTCCCGACAAGAAAAAGTCTTTTTGAAAATCAGCAATCGCATTCATACTAAACAACAGAGTATTTTGACGCTGCACAATAGCATCAATAAACCATTTTGCCGAATCTAACTTTTGCTTAATAAATACTAATGCCTCTTTATCAGATTTCTTTTTCTTTTTGTTTTTAGCATAATCTTCCATCATTTGCGAAAAATTACGACTTATTCTCAATTCGGGAGCATTACGAGAATTTAAACTAATTACAATTTCATTATCAACAATATCTAAAATAAAATCAGGGATTATAGATTGTGCCGAACGTGTTTGAGGCTCACCAAAAGAGCTTCCAGGTTTTGGATTTAACTTTAGTATAAAGTCTATAGCAGCCTTTAACTCAGCCTCATCAACACTACACTTAGACATAATTTTGGTATAATGTTTTTTTGTAAACTCGTCAAAACAACTTCCAATAATTTTCTTAGCAAGTGTAGCAGTATCAATATTATTTTCTTTACGTTCCAACTGAAGCATAAGGCATTCTTGAAGGTTTTGTGCACCAACGCCAGCTGGGTCGAGCTCTTGAACAACTTCTAACACACGTCTTAAATCTTCCTCCTCTACTTCGATATTTTGAGAAAAAGCGATATCATCAACAATAGCCTCTATTTCGCGACGCAAATACCCGTCTTCATCAATATTACCAATAATAAAAACTGCCAATAACTTCTCTTTATCATCTACGTCTTTAAGCATTAATTGGTCGCTAAGATGTTCGTGAAATGATTTTGAAGAGGAAAAAGGGATATCTCGCTGCTCATCATCTTTAGACGTATTATTTGCATTTAATCGATATGAAGGAATATCATCATCGTCTCCGATATATTCCTCAAATGAGAATTCATCATCCTCATCATTTTGGGTATCATCATTATCTTGATTGTCATCAGCAGAATAATCATCTTCATCTTCGTTTCCTTCGTCAAGAGCTGGATTTTCTTCAAGCTCTTTTTTTATTCTCTGCTCCAACTGTAATGTCGGCAACTCTAGAAGTTTTATCATCTGAATTTGCTGAGGCGACAATTTTTGCAGAAGTTTCTGCTGTAAATTCTGTTTTAACATAATAGTTTTCTCTTACTTCAAAAATACAAAATAAAAAAGAAATTTGCAATTAAAATTCGGCATTTTTAGGAGTACGAGGGAAAGGTATTACATCGCGTATATTACTCATGCCAGTAACAAACAACATTAATCTTTCAAAACCAAGTCCGTAACCACTATGTGGCACTGTTCCAAACTTTCGTGTTTCAAGAAACCACCACATCTCCTCTTCTGGGATATTCATTTCTTTAATTCTCAATAGAAGTTTATCGTAATTTTCTTCACGTTGCGAGCCCCCAATTATCTCACCTATTTGTGGAAAAAGCACATCCATAGCTCTAACAGTTGTTCCATCATCATTTTGCTTCATATAAAAAGCCTTAATTTCTTTTGGATAATCTGTTAAAATAACTGGTTTTTGAAAATGTTTTTCGACAAGATAACGTTCGTGTTCACTTTGAAAGTCAATTCCCCACTTCTCGACAGGATAAGAAAATTTACCTTTTTGATTGTGTTTTGAATCTTTAAGAATTTCATAAGCCTGAGTATATGTGAGCCTTTCGAACTTATTATTCATAATAAACTCAAGACGCTCTATCAAGCTCATTGCATCACGTTCGTTTTGTGGTTTTTGGCTCTGTTCGTCCAAACGTCTTTTAGTTAAAAAATCAAGATCTTCGCGGCAATTATCAAGAGCATATTTTACAAGATATTGGAGCATTTCCTCAGCAAGATCCATATTGTCGTTTATATCGTAAAACGCCATTTCGGGTTCTATCATCCAAAACTCGGCAAGATGACGGGCAGTATTAGAGTTTTCGGCTCTAAAAGTAGGACCGAATGTATAAACCTCCGAAAGAGCCAATGCTGCAAGCTCTCCTTCAAGTTGCCCTGATACGGTAAGATGTGTTTGTTTCCCAAAAAAGTCTTGCGAATAATCAACTTTCATATCTTTGGTACGAGGAGGATTGTTTATATCCAAAGTTGTTACCTGAAACATTTCACCCGCACCCTCAGCATCCGAGCCAGTTATAATTGGCGAATGCACATTACAAAAACCTTTATCATTAAAAAACTTATGAATTGCAAAAGTCATTGCATGTCGAATACGAAAAATAGCCGAAAAAGTATTTGTTCTAATTCGCAAGTGAGCAATTTCTCTCAAAAACTCAAGACTATGTCGCTTTGGCTGCAATGGATATTCATCGGGATTTGCCTGTCCAAGAACTTCGAGTTTTAAACAATGTAACTCAGCATTCTGTCCACTACCCATAGACTCTACAGTATTTCCTAAAGCAGAGATTGAGGCACCTGTATTAATCTTTCCCAAAATATTTTCAAACTCAGGATTTACATCAACAACTATTTGTAGATTGTTAATAGTTGAACCATCATTTAAAGCAATAAAGCAAACATTTTTGCTAATACGCTTAGTTCTTACCCAACCCATTACGAGTATCTCTTTTCCATAGTCCTCCGATTTAAGGGCATCAACAATTTTTACTCTTCTCATTTCTAATAATATTTTAATCCACAAAAATAAGGAAAAAAATTAACAATTTATCAAATTTGAGGTTCTGACTTAATTCATAAATTTGATAATCATATAATAACAATAAAAATTACATATAAAGCGTTTATAATAAAACCATTAACATAAAATAATATGAGAACAATAAAAATTATTACAATCGTTATTACAACAGCTTTAATCACTTGTCTAACCAGTTGTGTAACAACAAAAACTGCAAATCTCACTTTGTCTGAGAACAATAAATTAGAGTTATACACAAGTATCATTCCTGACCGAAATTATACTGAAATTGCTTATATTGAGGCAAGTGGTGGCGTTTTTCACACACCACAAAACTTATTAAACGGACTAATAAAAAAATCCATTGAGCTAAATGCAGATGCTTTAATAAATATTAAATACGACTTTCAATGTCTAAATCCTATAGCTTCTGGAACTGCAATAAATTACACAGAAAAATAATTTTATAGACTACTAATTAATCTCTGCTTAATAATTGAAAGATCCAATACGACCTTTTGTAATTCTTCAAATTAAGAACCCATTTTAATAAAAAAATCTGCAATCAAAATTTTATTGTATTTATCATAAAATAACAAATAATAATTTGCTTTTCTTCTTCGTTTTATGACTAATTTTCACTCATTTTAAGCTTTTTTTGAAATAGCAACAAAAAAACAACATATTTAATAACTTTTCGTATAATTTTCCGTATAATTGTAGTAATTACTATGAAGATATCATATTAATTATTTTATTAAAAAAGAGCAAATAAGTTTAGGTATAATTAAAATTATTAAGAATTAGTTTAATGTGAAATACCATTAAACGCACAATGCTTAAATTACTTTTGATAAAAACATTCAGACAATGGGAATCATTAAATTTGACAAAAAGAAGCTAATTAATTTAGAGTATTCACTTAGCCGTGAATTGATAAGGACAAATCGTGCTGGCACTTATGCCAGTACAACAATAGTTGGTTGTAACACCCGAAAATATCATGGATTATTGGTATGTCCTATGGCAGATATTGACAATGACAATCATGTGATGCTTTCGGCTATAGATGCAACAATAATCCAACACGATGCCTCATTTAATCTTGGAGTTAGAAAATATCCTGGAATTTATGAGCCCAAAGGACATAAATATGTCAGAGATTTCGAGGTTGATGTTATTCCTCGAATAATTTACAGAGTTGGAGGTGCTGTACTTCAGGTAGAACGAATTTTAAGCGAAGACGACCGAGTAATGATTAAATATACATTGTTAGATGCTCATTCTAAAACCAAACTTAGACTTAAACCATTTTTGGCTTTTCGTAATGTTCATAAACTTAGTAAAGCCAACTTATTTGTTAACAAAAAATATCAATCTATCGAAAACGGAATAAAACTTAGAATGTACGAAGGTTATAAAAGCCTATTCATGCAATTTAATAAAAAAGTTGATTACATACATGTTCCCGATTGGTATTATAATGTTGAATATATCGAAGAGCAAAAACGCGGATATGATTATCAGGAAGATTTATATGTCCCAGGGTATTTTGAAATGGACATTAAGAAAGATGAAAGTATTATTATTTCTACTGGCTTAAAAGAGATTAAAACATCAACCATAAAAACTAGTTTCACTACTGCTCTAAAAAAACGGAGTTCACGTGAAACCTATATTGATTGTCTTAAAAGTTCGGCACAACAATTTATTTACAAACGAGACGGCAAAACTGAGATAATTGCTGGATTTCCGTGGTTTGGACGTTGGGGACGCGACACATTTATTGCACTGCCTGGTTTAAGTCTTTATAGTAATGGCGACATAAAAACTTGCAAAGATGTTCTTAACACAATGACAACCGAGCTAAAAGATGGCCTTTTCCCTAATATTGGTACAGGAGAGGCTACTGCAATGAACTCGGTTGATGCCCCATTATGGTTTTTTTGGAGTTTACAAGAATATACAAAGTTTATAAAGGACAAATCTGAAATATGGAAAGAATTTGGCAAAAAAATAAAACATATTCTCGAAAACTATCGCAATGGTACACATTATAACATAAAAATGCACGACAATGGATTAATTTGGTCGGGCGAAACAGGAAAAGCATTAACATGGATGGACGCAGTTGTTGCAGGAAAACCAGTTACTCCACGTCATGGTTTTGCCGTTGAAATAAATGCTTTGTGGTATAATGCTATTATGTTTGCACTAGAACTTGCAAAACAGGCTGGAGACAAAAAATTCGTCAAAGAGTGGTCAATAGTTCCAGAAATTACAAAACTTTCTTTTTTAGAAAAATTTTGGAGCGAAGAACATAAATATCTTGCAGATTATGCTACTTACGATTTTGCAGATTTTAGCGTTAGACCAAACCAAATATTCGCATGTTCATTACCATATTCACCTATATCTGATATTAAAAAAGAACGAATATTAGAGATTGTACGAAAAAAACTACTCACTCCCAAAGGACTTAGATCTTTGAGTCCCGATCATTCTGATTATAAAGGAGTTTGCGAGGGCAATCAAGAAGAACGTGATAGAGCATATCATCAAGGAACAGTTTGGCCATGGTTGCTTGGTCATTTTTGTGATGCCTATCTAAAAATTCACGAAAAAAGTGCATTGAGTTTTGTTGAAAAAATATATAATGAATTTCAGGAAGACATGATGGTTCACGGTATTGGCTCAATATCAGAGATTTACGATGGCGATCCGCCACATTTACCACGAGGTGCAATTTCGCAAGCTTGGAGTGTTGCCGAGATTATCAGAATTCATCATATAATTGAGAACTATAAAAATACGGAGGCGAAAATATGAAAGTTTTAATGTTTGGATGGGAGTTTCCTCCGCATATTACAGGGGGATTAGGAACAGCCTGCTATGGACTGACCAAAGGGCTCTCGCATTTTGATACCGAAGTCCTTTTTGTGGTTCCTAAAGCTTATGGCGACGAAGACCAATCTTTTATTAAACTTGCCGATGCTGGAGATATTGTAATTACTGAACGTAAAACAGTTAGCAAAGATTTTTGGGAGAATTTTAGATATATAGAAGTTGGCTCAAACCTTATTCCTTATATGGACCCCGAAGAATTTGCCAAAATATTTAAAGGAAAAATATTTTCTCATACCGAATTTAGCGAACAAGTTTTTGCAAGTAAATTTACTTTCTCGGGTAGTTACGGACACAATCTGTATCAGGAAGTTGCTAGATATGCCCTAATTGCGGCTTATATTGCCGGAACAAACGACTTTGATGTAATACATGCCCACGACTGGCTTACATACTCCGCTGGAATAGCTGCAAAAAACGTCTCAGGAAAGCCGTTGGTAGTACACATGCACGCAACAGAATTTGACCGTAGCGGCGAAAACATTAATCAAAAAGTGTATGATATTGAACGAACAGGAATGGAAGCTGCCGACAAAGTTATTGCTGTTAGCAACCTTACGCGAAAAACAATTATAGAACGCTATGGAATACACCCCGACAAAGTTGTTACAGTGCATAATTCGGTAGAACCAGTTTCACTTCCTGAATTAAAATTAAATAAAGGTGTATCAGAAAAAATTGTAACTTTTTTAGGCAGAGTTACTTTTCAAAAAGGTCCCGATTATTTTATCGAAGCAGCAAAAAAAGTTATTGACAAAGACCCAAATGTGAGATTTGTTATGGCTGGAAGTGGTGACATGCTTAATAGAATGATTAAACGTGTTGCACAACTTGGCATCGCAACTAAATTTCATTTTGCAGGATTTTTACAAGGAAATGAAGTGTTCGATATGTTTAGCATGAGCGATGTATATGTTATGCCATCGGTTAGCGAGCCTTTCGGTATTTCACCATTAGAGGCAATGATGTCGGAAGTACCAGTTATTATTTCAAAACAATCGGGAGTTGCCGAAATTTTACGCCATGCCTTAAAAGTTGATTTTTGGGATGTGGACGACTTAGCTGACGCTATTTATGGTATGCTGCATTATGATGCCTTATCAAAAATGTTTATTAAACATGGGAAAATAGAGGTGGAAAATCTAAGATGGGAAAATTCAGCTTATAAAGTTAAGGAAGTGTATAAATCTTTGATTTAAATAAAAAATTAAACATATAATTATGAGAACAATTTGCTTTTACTTTCAGGTTCATCAACCATTTAGGTTGAAAAAATACAGGTTTTTTGATATAGGCAATGACCATCATTATTTTAATGATTTTGAAAACAAAAGTATTATGCGAAAAGTTGCCGAGAAGTGCTACTTACCAACAAACCAAGTATTTCTTGATTTGATAAAAGAATATGGCGATAAAATCAAAATTGCGTACTCAATCTCTGGTGTTGCTATAGATCAATTTGAGATGTATGCTCCAGATGTTTTAGAAAGTTTTAAAAAACTTGTTGCAACTGGTAATGTTGAAATTTTATCTGAGACTTATGCACACTCCTTATCTTCTTTAGTTAATCGAGAAGAGTTTGAACGCCAAATTAAAATGCACAGAGATAAAATAATGGAAGTTTTTGGGGTTGAACCTCAAGTTTTCCGAAATACCGAGTTAATTTACTCTGATCAAATTGGCGAATATATTGCAGATTTGGGTTACAAAGCAATGATTACCGAAGGTGCAAAGCATGTTCTTGGTTGGAAAAGTCCTAATTATTTGTATTGTAATGCAGTAAATCCAAAACTTAAGCTATTATTAAAAAACTTTAAATTATCTGATGATATTGCTTTCCGCTTTTCGAATCATGATTGGCCAGAGTTTCCACTAACAACCGAAAAGTTTGTTTCGTGGCTTAATGCCCTCGACCCCAAAGATGAGCTTGTTAATTTATTTATGGATTATGAAACATTTGGCGAGCACCAATGGGAAGAAACTGGTATTTTTGATTTTCTGAGAGCCTTGCCAAATGCAGTATTTAGAAATTCTAATTTTACATTTTCCACTCCATCTGAAATTATAAAATCAACAGATACAGTTGGAGCAATACATGTTCCACACCCTATTTCGTGGGCAGATGAAGAAAGAGACCTCACAGCTTGGCTCGGAAACGAACTGCAAGACGAAGCTTATGCTGAATTGTACAAACTCTACGATGCAGTTAAAAAGAAAGATGACCCTCAAATTTGGAAAGACTGGCTATATCTACAAACTAGCGACCATTTCTATTATATGTGCACAAAGTGGTTTAGCGATGGAGATGTGCATAAATACTTTAATCCTTACGCCTCGCCGTACGAAGCTTTTGTTAATTTTATGAATATCTTAAGTGATTTTATTATAAGACTTGAAGAGAAGTAAAAAAATGATGGTTTAACAGACGGCTAAAGCCAACTGGAATAGATAGAAGAAAAAGTTTTAACAGACGGCTAAAGCCAACTGGAATAGATAGAAGAAAAAGAAGAAGAACATGTGGCTTTAGCCACATAAAAACATACAAATTATGAGTTGGGTAAGAGTTTATATTCACATGGTTTTTTCTACAAAAAAAAGAATCCCTTTTCTGAATTCAACAGAATTGAGGAAACAAGTTTTTCAACATATCAAAAAAAATGCAGAAGAAAAGGATATTTGGCTTGATTGTGTAAATGGTTGGCAAGAACATGCACATTGTTTAATTTCATTAGGAAAAGAACAAACTATTAGCCAAGTGGCACAACTTATTAAAGGCGAATCTTCTTTCTGGATCAATAAAAACAAACTTACAAAAAATAAATTTGTTTGGCAAGATGACTATTGGGCAGTTGGAGTAAGCGAAAGACATCTTAAATCTGTAAGAAATTATATCCACAAGCAAGAAAATCATCATTCAAAAATAAACTTTACTAATGAAGTAAATGAATTTATGGAAAAACATGGCTGGAGCTATATAAAAGAAAAATAAAGCTTGTCAAAAGAAAAAAATGACGCTAAAGCAAGTGGAAAAAAGAAAAGTTTAACAGACGGCTAAAGCCAACTGGAATAGATAGAAGAAAAAGTTTTAACAGACGGCTGAAGCCAACTGTAATAGATATTTTAAGTAACTTTATAAATACGACTTGAACAAAACTGATACAACTAAACCTATGCTATAAAACAGTAAAGTTCCAAGCAAAAGAATAATCAAGTCTAAAACCACTAAATTTTCAGGTTTCTTACTAAAAAAACCTTTACAATCTTCGCTTATATCAAATAATCATAGTAATTTCGCAAAATAAAACTAATATATTCTGAAAAGATGGACAAAAAATTATTTCAGGAATTTCCTCCAATTTCGACTCAAGCATGGGAGGAGATCATTCAAAAAGATCTTAAAGGTGCTGATTACGAAAAAAGGCTAGTTTGGAAAACCAACGAAGGTTTTTCGTTACAGCCTTATTACCGTAGTGAAAATCTTAAAGAGCTGGATTACTTAGAAACCAATCTTGGTGAATTTCCTTATGTTAGAGGAGTAAACATTGACAACATTTGGGAAATCAGACAAGACATTAAGGTAAAAGATGTTGCTTCTACAAATAAATTAGCTCACAAACTAATTAAAGGTGGTGTTACTTCACTTGGTTTCATAATTGATAATGAAATCAACGAAAAAGATTTTGCAGCTTTGATGCAAGGCATTAATCCAGAAAAAATTGCGATTAACTTTATAAGTAATACTCTTACTGGTAAATATGTGTCAATGCTTGCTTTATTTGCAACAAAAAACGGATATAATACTTCAAAAATAACTGGATCTAACGATTTCGATTCCTTGGGTTATTTACTTATTAATGGTAATACATACTGTGGCAGTGAAAACTGCAAATGTGCCGAATCAATGCTTAAAGAATATGGTAAAAATTTAAGCTCTTTTAGATTAGTTAGTGTAAATGCAAAGCATTTTAAAAATGCAGGTAGCTCTTCGGTTCAAGAACTTGCTTTTGGTTTCGCAATGGGTGTCGAATATCTTCGTAGATTTCTAAATGAAGGTTTTACTGTTGATGATATTGCTCCAAAACTGCAATTCAATTTTGCTGCTGGCACAAATTATTTTATTGAAATTGCCAAAATACGTGCTGCAAGATTATTATGGGCAAAGATTGTAGAAGCAAATAATCCTGCAAAACTTGAATCAGCAAAAATATTTATCAATACGGAAACTTCGTTGTGGAACAAAACAGTTTACGATCCTTATGTAAATATGCTTAGATCAACAACTGAAGCCATGTCAGCAATTCTTGGTGGTACAAACTCACTTAATGTAAATCCTTTTGATTCTGTATTCGCAGACCAAACCGAATTTTCACTTAGGATTGCACGTAATACTCAAATAATCATTAAAGAAGAAGCTCATTTTGATAAAGTATCCGATCCCGGAGCAGGTTCATATTACATCGAAAACATAACTGCTTCAATTGTAGAAAATGCTTGGAATCTCTTCCTTTGCATTGAAGAAAAAGGCGGATTTGTTGCGGCTCTCAAAGAAGGATTTATCCAATCAGAAATTGAGAAAATGGCTGCCAAACGAAATAAAGATATTGAAACACGTCGTGAAATAATTCTTGGAACAAACCAATATCCTAACTTTAACGAGTTGCTACAAGATATTGAGCCTCGTGAACTATACACGCCAAAAGATAAACCAAAATTATTTAAACCAATAAAACTTTATCGTAGTGCCGAAGCATTTGAGAAACTTCGTCTAACTACTGATAAAAGTGGTAAACGTCCATTAGCATTTATGCTTACAATTGGAAATCTAAATTTTAGGAAAGCAAGAGCACAATTCTCTTGTAACTTCTTTGCTTGTGCAGGTTTTGAGGTAATTGACAATAACGGTTTTACTAGTATTGAAGAAGGTATTAAAGCCGCTCAAGAAAAGAATGCCGATATAATTGTATTGTGCAGCTCAGACGAAGAGTACGCAAGCATGGCGGTAGAGGCTTTCGAGAAAATTGGCGATGAAATATTAATTATAGCAGGAAATCCCGAAAATCGTAAGGATTTGGAATCTAAAGGCATTACGAATTTCATTCACGCTAGATCGAATGTACTCGAAGATTTGAAAAATTATCAAAAACTTGTTGGCATTAATTAAAATATAATAGCAATGAAACCAAATTATAAAAACATAAACATCAAATCAAAACCTGTCAGAAAACTAAACGGTAAAGATTGGCAGGAAAAAAACTTAATCAAAAAAGATTGGTTAACGGCGGAGCAAATCCCAGTAAAAAAAGCTTACACAGCCGAAGACCTTGAAAACATGGAGCATTTAGAATATGCCGCAGGTTTACCTCCATTTTTACGTGGCCCTTATTCAACAATGTTCGTAATGCGTCCGTGGACAGTTCGTCAGTATGCAGGGTTTTCTACTGCTGAAGAATCAAATGCGTTTTATCGCCGTAATCTTGCAGCTGGACAAAAAGGTTTATCAGTAGCATTCGACCTTGCCACACACAGAGGATACGATTCCGATCACCCACGAGTTGAAGGTGATGTTGGAAAAGCTGGAGTTGCAGTTGATTCGGTACTTGACATGAAGATTTTATTCGATCAAATTCCGCTTAATCAAATGTCTGTTTCAATGACTATGAATGGAGCCGTTTTACCAATTATGGCTTTTTACATTGTTGCAGCATTAGAACAAGGAGCAAAACTCGAAGAGCTTGCAGGAACTATACAAAACGATATTCTAAAGGAATTTATGGTTCGGAATACATATATTTATCCACCAGAGTTCTCAATGAAAATAGTTGGTGATATTTTTGAATTTGCATCTCAAAAAATGCCAAAATTTAACTCAATTTCAATTTCTGGTTATCACATGCAAGAGGCTGGTGCGACCAACGACATTGAGTTAGCTTACACCCTTGCCGATGGTCTGGAATATCTTCGCACAGGTATTGCCGCCGGACTTGACATTGATGCGTTTGCACCACGTTTATCATTTTTCTGGGCTGTTGGGATGAATAATTTTATGGAAATCGCTAAAATGCGTGCAGCTCGAATACTTTGGGCAAAAATTGTTAAATCATTCAATCCTAAAAACCCAAAATCTTTGGCTTTACGTACACACTGTCAAACATCAGGTTGGTCGCTTACTGAGCAGGATCCTTTTAATAATGTTGCACGTACATGTATCGAAGCTATGGGTGCTGTTCTCGGACACACTCAATCGCTACACACTAACGCTCTTGATGAAGCAATTGCACTTCCGACCGACTTCTCGGCACGTATTGCTCGTAATACTCAAATTTACATTCAAGAAGAAACAAATGTTTGTAAGCATGTTGATCCTTGGGCAGGTTCATATTATGTCGAAACACTTACACATGAAATTGCTCAGCGTGCATGGACATTAATTGAAGAAGTCGAAGAACTTGGCGGAATGGCAAAAGCCATCGAGTCGGGAATTCCTAAAATGCGTATCGAAGAAGCTGCTGCACGAGCACAAGCACGTATTGATAGCGGTATTCAAACAATTGTAGGTACAAATAAATATCGTCTCGAAAAAGAAGACCCAATTGATATTCTTGACGTTGATAACTCTGCCGTTAGAGAGGCACAAATAAAAAGATTACAAAAACTAAAAGCCGAAAGAAACGAAGCCGAATGTCAAGCCGCACTTGCAGCAATTACTAAATGTGCTGAAACTGGTGTTGGCAACTTTTTGGAGCTTGCAATTGATGCTGCCCAAAAAAGAGCCAGTCTTGGCGAAATTTCTGACGCTTGCGAAAAAGTAGCAGGGAGGTATAAAGCTGTGATAAGAACAATTTCGGGAGTTTACTCCTCAGAATCGCAAAACGACCCCGATTTTATGAAAGCAAGAGAGCTTTGCAAAACTTTTGCAGAAAAAGAAGGTCGTCAACCACGTATTATGGTTGCAAAAATGGGACAAGACGGGCATGATAGAGGTGCCAAAGTTGTATCAACAGGTTATGCCGATGTAGGTTTTGATGTCGATATTGGGCCACTTTTCCAAACTCCCGCAGAAGCAGCTAAACAAGCAGTTGAAAATGACGTACACATTCTTGGCGTTTCATCGCTCGCTGCTGGACATAAAACACTAATTCCTTCTGTAATTGCAGAGCTAAAAAAACTTGGTCGTGAAGATATTATGATAATTGCCGGAGGTGTAATTCCATCTCAAGATTACCAATTTCTTTATGACGCTGGAGTTGCTGCCATTTTTGGACCAGGAACATCTGTTTCAAGAGCTGCGGTCCAAATTTTAAAAATATTATTGGGGGAGTAAATTTGTGATACTGTGATATTGTGATATTGTGATGCTTGCTACCACACGATGAAAAAATCGTGCGGTAGCGTGCTTGGATTACTGGATAACTGTGATGCTGTGGTTTGTTTGGTGGCAAATTTACTGACTGTTTACAAAAACCAAAGATGGCTTCGAGACATTTTGGCGAACCAAAATCCTCAGTCTCCTTTGGTTTTTGTAACGAAGTAAGGAAAAAGAAAACTAAATCTCTAAGTTCGCATTATACCTAAATCCATTATGCTCCTTCATTTTAACATAGCCTAACTGATTATTAACAAGACAAGTTTTCCCGATTTTAAAATCAGAAATGTGCTGATGGTGGTGTCCATAAACCCAAACATCTGGACCGTCATCTTCAATTAAATCATACAATTCGACAGCAAATGCTTCATTAAGAATATCGTTTCGAAAACGGGTAGGATAATTCAAATAAGTGGGAATATGATGTGATAATACAATAGTTTTTTGATTTTGTGCCGCCTGAAGTTCTAATGTTAAAAACTCAAGACAATCTTTATGTAAACTATTGAAAACCTCGGCAGTCAAAACCCAACCATTATATCGAATTACCCTAAAATCATTCATATTGTACTCTATCATACCATGATTTCTATCTCTAATTTTAGACCATAAGGTTGACATCAGAATTTTAACTCCATTTTCGATAAAAACAGTATTATTTGCTAAAGTAACATTAGGTAAGATTTTTTCGGAAAAGCATCCAGATCTGTCCACAATATTAGAATGATAATATTCATGATTGCCAGGAACCCAGTAAGTCTGACGAAAATTATCAGACAAATAAGCAAAAAAATCACGATGTTTTTCTATTTGAGAAAAAACCATAATATCCCCTGCTAAAAGCAATATTTCTCCAACTGGTTTTATTGGGTTCTTTTGCAAAAATCGTTTGTTCTCAGGAAACTCAATATGTAAATCCGAACAATACTGTACTATCATTTTAAAACTATTATCTGGTAAATATAATAAAAAAAACCATTGTAGTCTGCTAATACTTTTGAGATTTCTCCCTCTGGTCTAAATGACAGGTTCTTCAAAGAGTTTAGGAGAGGAGTGGCTTGGTGGCGGCAAAGCCGCCACCAAGCCACTCCTTCAAAGCATAACTGCCTGTCATTTCGACCGGAGGGAGAAATCTCTCAATTGTATGTATAAGTTAATGTTAGATTTTTAGTGACAATAATAAAAACCTTGCTTCTTTTAGCAATATCCAACAACTTAATTAATGTTTTTTGTCCTAAAATCTCCTAAAAAAATAAAAAAAACTTGCATCAAATAATTATTTGCCGTATCTTTGACCAAACGTTCAGTCAATAAAATATTAGTATTAAATGAATACGAGAAAACAATATAAAGGTCTTGATGCTCAGTCTGTTGAGCAAAGCCGCAAAAAACATGGAGCAAACATAATAACCCCACCATCAAAGACTCCTATCTGGAAGTTATTTATTGAAAAGTTCAATGATCCGATAATAAAGATACTATTAATCGCTGCATTACTTTCGTTAGGAATAGGATTTGTTCACAATGAGTTTACAGAAACTATCGGAATATTTGCAGCAATAATTCTTGCCACTGGTCTTGCTTTTTGGTTTGAGTACGATGCCGATAAAAAATTTGATGTTTTAAATCTTATTAATGACTCCACTCCCACTAAAGTAATTAGAGACGGCAATGTAACAGAGATACCAAAAAAAGATGTCGTTGTTGGAGATATTGTAGTTTTAGACACTGGAGACGAAATTCCTGCTGACGGTTTACTGTTGGAGGCAATTTCTGTTCAAGTCGATGAGTCCACATTGACAGGCGAGCCAACGATAGCAAAAACTACTGACAAAAAACATTTTAACAAAGAAGCCACATATCCGAGTAACACCTTACTTAAAGGCACAAAAATATTAGAAGGCAACGCTATATACGAAGTCGAACAGATTGGAGACAATACCGAATATGGACGAGTTGCACGCAAATCACTTGAAAAAAGCGAAGAGAAAACTCCCTTAAACAAACAATTAGATGGATTAGCTAAACTTATAGGTATTATTGGTTTGTCATTTGCGACATTAACCTTCCTTAGTTTATTTATAAAAGACATTATCACAGGCACACTCATTTTTACAAATACCCAGTTATATTTAACAGCGACATTACTTATGTCCGTTATGCTCTTAATCGGGAAAGTATGGGTTCCGATGCTATCTGACGGTCTAAAAATCACCACATCACAAAAAATAAAAATCCCAAATGCGATATTAAAACTTTCGTGGATACAATGGGTATTCAGCGGGCTTATATTCTTTGCAATTTTTATTTTGATAGGCTTTCTATTTAAAATAAATCCCATAGCAATAAGCTCATGGCCTGACATAGATTCTGCGACAATAATTTTGAAATATTTTATGGTGTCAGTAACACTGATTGTTGTAACAGTACCTGAGGGTTTACCAATGAGTGTTACACTCAGTCTTGCATTAAATATGAGGCGGATGTTAAAATCTAATAATCTTGTACGTAAAATGCATGCGACAGAAACCTTAGGAGCAACAACAGTAATATGCACGGATAAAACAGGCACACTTACCCAAAATCAAATGCAAATAGCAGAAACTTCTTTTTTTGGACTTGACAAACAAAAACTCGACAAGGATGAATTAAGCAGGATGATAATAGAAAGCATTGCGATAAACTCTACTGCCCACATTGATTTCAGTGAACCTAAAAAGCCTAAAACCATAGGTAATCCTACTGAAGCTGCACTTTTACTTTGGTTAAACAATTCCGACATAAATTATTTTGACATACGAAAAAACTTGCAAATAATTGATCAGATTAGTTTTTCGACTGAGCATAAATACATGGCATCTTTAGTTTGGAATCCAGTTCTCAATAAAAAAATTCTATATGTAAAAGGAGCTCCAGAAATTGTGTTAGATTTTTGTGATAATGTTTTATTAGAAAGTGGATTAACATCTAAAGAGGTGGCACAACCTGAAATAAAATCCTTGTTATCCACGTATCAGTCTCAAGCTATGCGAACTTTAGGTTTTGCATGGGAAATTGTTGAAGATGATAATCCTCGCATTACTAATGGTAAATTATCTAATTACAATTTAACTTATGCCGGAGTTGTTGCAATATCTGACCCAATACGAGAAGATGCTAAAGAGGCAGTCGCTACTTGTCTAAATGCAGGGATATCGTTAAAGATAATTACAGGCGACACGTACGGTACTGCAGCGGAAATAGGCAGGCAAATAGGCATTATTGACACAAACACACCAAAATCAGCAATTATTAGCGGCATCGAATTTGAAAAAATGTCGGATGATGAGATAATACAAGGTGCAAAAGAAATAAAAATATTATGTCGTGCACGCCCAATGGACAAGCAAAGATTTGTTCAACTTTTACAAAAGTCGGGTGAAATTGTTGCTGTAACAGGCGATGGCACCAACGATGCTCCAGCATTAAACTTCGCCGATGTAGGATTATCTATGGGCTCAGGGACATCAGTAGCAAAAGAAGCCAGCGATATTACCATTATTGACGACTCATTTAGTAGTATCGGGACTGCAATTATGTGGGGCAGATCCTTATATCAAAACATACAAAGATTTATCGTTTTTCAGCTTACAATAAATGTAACCGCTATGATAATTGTATTTGTAGGCTCAATTTTCGGCCATGAGCTGCCTTTAACCGTAACACAAATGCTATGGCTTAATTTAATTATGGATACTTTTGCTGCTGGTGCATTAGCATCTTTGCCTCCAAATAAAAACGTAATGAAAGTAAAACCACGAAAAAACAGCGACTTTATTATCTCTAAAAAAATGCGCACTAACATCTTGTTTACAGGATTTTCGTTTGTTGCAATTTTGTTTACTTTACTATATGTTTTCCGTGATAACAATGGCAATATAAACAATTATAATCTTTCAGTATTTTTTACCGTTTTCGTAATGATGCAATTCTGGAATATGTTTAATGTAAAAGCTTTTATGTCCAAAAGATCTGCATTTTATCAATTAAATAAAAGTTGGGGATTTATCGCAGTTATGCTTAGCATTCTAATAGGACAAGTTCTAATTGTTCAGTTTGGAGGAGAAGCTTTCCGTACCGTACCAATCTCAATTACACACTGGCTTATTATTATAGGAGCCACATCTTCGATACTTTGGATTGGGGAGCTAAAGAGAGCTATCTGGGCTTAATTTTAGAACTCAGAAATCATGTCGAGCTCAGGTTCTTACAGTCAGATAAATCTGACTGTAAGAAAAGAGAAAATCAAGTTGCTTTAGCCACATTTATATGCTTTTAAAATTATAACTTCCGCTTAGATTTTATCAAAACACACTCTAATTTAGGTTTGGATCAAATTAATATTAGACATTTGAATTTGACAATTTTAAAAAATGATGCTAAAGCAAGTGGAAGAAGGAAAAGTTTTTACAGTGGCTGAAGCCAACTGTAATAGATAGTTTTAGAATTAATAATTTATTTCGTGCGTTTTGATATCCAATTAGTATAACATATTTCTCCCTGACGGTCGAAATGACTAATATTGGGTGGTTATAAGTCGGCGACACCTAAATCACAAAATAACGATAATATACAATTGGTGGCCGACTTTATTCCTCATATTAAAATGTCATTTCGACCGTTAGGGAGAAATTTGTTTTTTATTCAACTCGAATGTTATTATTTACTCAAATTTATAAAATTACGACAGTAAGACTACGAAAAATCAGGAGTTCTAAATTTTCAAAATATTTATCAATAGAAAAAATACCCTATAATAAAAACTACAATTGCAAGAAAACATATTATTATAACAGAATATGTAGTAATTTTTCCAGATTTTGTTTTCTTTCTCAAGTCATATTCACTTATCAGTCTGGAGATAAGAGGATACAAACGAACAAAATACTGTGAGTCTTTTTTAATAAAAGCAGCAGGTTTTAGTTTACTTGTTGTAGCCTTTAGTTCGATATTTTCACTGTCTGCAAAAATAATTACTTGAATTTCCTTATCAATACTTTTTATGGCGGGTAAAAGTTCTAATGCTGTTTTGGTATTCATTCCACGAGAACTTATAATATTATCAATAATAACAATTTTATAATGTTTGTCTTTGACATCATTTTTAAGTTTATTCGTGAACATTTGTACCGAATTAAAAGTAAAAAGAGTAAAACTAAGTTCGGGATTAAAATTTGCACGGAAGAAGTCAAGTTCCATAACATCATTATCAACACAGTAAAAGATAGTATGTTTTGTATTTTTCTTCATTAGAAATCTCCTGATGCTCCTTTGCGTTTAAGTGTATTTATATGGTTATCTCGTTTATAATTTATTGCTTTTTCGGGATCTACATCACTTATTAAATACCATCTTCCTGCTCTAAAAACAAATGCGTCGTAAGAAAAGTCGGGACCATAATATTGATAAAGTCCTTTGTACTTATGTTCTGGAGGCGACAAGTGGTCAAGCACAATCATTTTTTGTTTATCGTTATATCTTAATAACATGGTAGCTCTGTCGGCATATTCAAAAATCAATCTCCCAGTTGCAGTTTTTTCGAGTTTAAATGATTTACTACCAAATGAGGGCATCGCTCGTCGATCAAATGTAAGCACTTCAACGACTTTTCGATTAATCAAAAAATCTGCTCCGTCCCAGCCTATTAGAGTATAAAATGTTCTCGAATTCCATTTTGTTGTAATAATTTCGTAGTAAAGTGCACCATACCATTCTGTATTAGTTAGGTATCGTCTTTCAAAACCCTCCTCAGATTGCTTTTTATCATCAAGAAAAAAGACATAATCATTATTGTTATCTTTATATTGCAAGAAACCAAAATACTTAAAACTCCCATCTTGATAATTCAGATTCCATGTAAATACTCTTAGTTTATTATCATCTGATTTTAATACGCTCAAATAATTTACCGAGTCGTATTTTGCTGACCACGAAATATCATTTTCAAGAAATTTTCGGAAATAACCAATCAAATAAATATTTAACTCATCTTTTTTGACGTCCGATTTAGTTGTAGATATAGTACAAAGCATCTTATTTATTGAATCTACCTCTGGTAAGTCAATAGGTTTCTGAGCCTGTCCTAAAATTGATAGTACAGATAACAGAATAGATAATATTGATATTTTCGTAATTATTAGTCGCATTACATTAATACTAACGTATATAAGCTAAAATATTTTACAAAAATAGAATTAAATTCGGTTTAAAGCCTGAATAATCAAATCACAAGCTTGAATAATTTCGTTGTTACTAATATTTAAGGGGGGTGCAATTCTAAAAGCAGAGTCATAAAAGATGAACCAATCAGTAATAAACCCTATTTCGATTCCATTTTTTACTAGTTTAATTACATTATCAAAACTCCCAATATTTACAGCAAGCAATAGTCCATGTCCTCGTATTTCGGTAATTAGTTTATGTTTAAGATGTTTGCGAAACATTTGTTCCTTTTCTAAAACATTATTTACCAACCCAGATTCGTTAATATGCTTAATGGCAGCCAACGAAGCTGCTGCACTTACGGGGTGTCCGCCAAAAGTAGTGATATGTCCGAGCGTAGGATTTGTTTTAAAGCTGTCCATAATATTTTTTGGAGCAACAAAAGCTCCTATTGGCATTCCGCCTCCCATTGCTTTTGCAAAACAAACAATATCTGGCACTATGTCATAATTTTGGAAAGCAAACATTTTTCCTGTTCTTCCAAAACCCGTTTGTATTTCGTCCAAAATAAGCAAGACTCCATTTTGCTTGCATTTATCGGCAAGTAATTTCATGTATTTTTTTTCGGGAATCTGCACTCCTGCTTCTGCTTGTATAGTTTCCAAAATCACACAGGCAGTTTTATCATCTATCTCATCAAGCTGCGAATAATTATTTAGCTCTAAAAAATAGACTTCGGGCAATAATGGTCTAAAAGCAAATTTAAAATCTTCGTTTCCACATACGCTAATAGCACCATGGGAGCTACCATGATAGGCATTGTTGTAAGCTATCATTTTTGTTCTGCCAGTATATCTTTTTGCAAGTTTGATAGCTCCTTCTACTGCTTCGCTACCACTATTTACTAAATACACTGAATTTAGATTTTCGGGTAATATTTTAGCAAGATACGTTGATAATTTCACTTGTGGATTTTGAATAAATTCGCCATAAACCATCAAGTGAGTATGCTTTTCCAATTGCTCTTTAGCTGCTTCGATTACTGGTCTAAAATTGTGTCCTAATGAATTTACAGAAACTCCAGAAATAAGATCAATATATTTTTTATTATTTGGACCGTACAAATAAACACCTTCTGCTCTTTCAATTTCAACTAGATAAGGGCTTTCAGAAGTTTGTCCTAAGTAATTAAGAAAAAGTTCACGATTAGTAATCATCTTTGCTGCATTCTTTTAAGTATTTCTTCCTCTATTTTTCTTGGTACGGTAAGACTATCTACGTGGTAATCATCATCAAATAGCAAGTTTCCTTCTTTCACATCAACAATCATCTCAATATTAACAAGTTTTCTGCTGTCAATATTAAAAAACCCATTATTAGATGCAATAATATCAAAATCTATAATGTCATTTTTAAGTTTGTATGTTTTTTTTCTAGTAAATATTATATGATTATTACCAGAGCAATCAATATATACAATATCATTTAATTTTATTCTTTGGAATTCGTCATTAGTTTTAACAAAGAACCTCTTTTTTTCAATATCCAGCATAAAATTATTATTTCTTTCTATGCTTCTATACACTGATTTTAAAAACCTGCTATATTCAATTGGTTTCAGTAAATAATCTGTAACTCCAAACTGGAATGTATCGAGAGCATATTTTCTATCTCCAGAAACGACAATAATTTGGTATTTGGTTTTATATTCTTCGAGATACTCAAGTCCACTCATTTCGGGCATTTCTATATCAAGAAAAATGAGGTCTATATTGTTGTTTTGTATTGCATCAAACGCCTGTACGGGGTTATTGTACATCCCTTTAACATTTAACAAATCAGACTTATATATAAACGTACTGAGTTGTTTCAGAATAATAGGGTCGTCGTCTATAATAATACAATTCATAAATTTAACGTATGACTTAACATATATTATATACGGTTTAGACAGCAAATTGTTTTAAAATAATCAAATAAGCTTTATTATTTCGACATTAGGTTTAATTTTACCGATTTTAAACAATTTGATTACGACATTATTTATTGCTTTTGTTTCTTTTGAGGCATAAAAACTTAATTTTTGAGGTTTTTGAACAGCATTTATCATCTGATTTATCATCAAAACGTCTTTAGTTCTGCGTGCCACAGCTTTACCAGATTCAATTATATTAATATTGTTACCTGTTATTGCAAAAATAGCTTCATAAAATAGTGGGTAATGAGTACAACCTAGAACTAGTTGATCTATGTTAGCGTTTTTCATTGGGAGTATATATTTGCTCAAAAGTTTATCAACTTTTTCTCCTTCAAAAATTCCATTTTCAGCTAATTCGACAAGTCCTTTTGCCACTTGCAGATGAATTTCAACATAATCTTTATATTTTTCGCTTGTATTTTTAAAATGATTTCCACGGAAAGTCCCTTTTGTTGCGAGCACGCCTATATGTTTAGTTTTTGTTTGGAGGCAGGCAGGCTTAACAGCTGGTTCCAAACCAATAATTGGCAATTTATATTTTTTTCTCATAATATTAACTGCTGCTGCTGTAGCGGTATTACAAGCCACAACAATTAGTTTACAATCTAATGAGACAAGAAAATCAATAATATTAGCAGAGAGTTTTACTATTTGAGTTTTTGATTTATCGCCATAAGGAGCATTCGCAGAATCTGCGAAATACACAAAATTCTCGTTAGGCAACAGTTCTGTAAGCTCTTTTAATACTGTTAGCCCCCCTACACCACTATCAAAAACTCCAATTGGTTTATTCATAAAAAAATCCCGTCTTAAAACGGGATTAAAAATAATAAAAATATTTTAAATTTACTTAATTCCTAATTTTGTCTTAACCATATTTGTTACATCCACACTTTCGCTTGAATGGTACAACAAAGTAGATTCATCAAATATATAAATGAAACTATTTTCATCACCCACCTCTTTAATTGCATTTTGGATTTTTGTATAAATGGGTTCAAGTAGTTCAATTTCTTTAGCTTGCATATCTTCTTGTGCCCTAGTTTGGAAAGCCTGAATTCTTTGTTGGAGGTTAACAATTTCTTCTTCCTTCATTTGCTTTATTGAAGGCGACATTGTTTCTTGTTTGGCCATATAATCGTTATATTTTGACTCCAATTCTTTATTAAGCGATTGCAATTGAGTTTCCAGCGTCATTGCGTACTCTTCAACAGCTTTTGAAGCTACTTGTTTTTCGGGCATAAGAGTAAACACAGCGTTTGAGTTTACATGTCCGAATTTTGCTTTTTGTGCAAAAGCACCTACTGTTAGCAGGGAAATTGATAATATTACAAATAATTTTTTCATAATCTAAATTTAAAATTTTAGCAAATATAATATTTAATTAATTCTTATAACCTAATTTTCTTAAAACATCATCACTTTTGTCGTATCTAGGGTCGGTATATAGCATATTAAGGCTGTTAGCGGTGTCGAATATTACAGCATAGCTTCCTTCTGTAGCTATTTCTTTAATCGCATTATAGATGTCGTCTTGCAAAGGTTTAATGAGTTCTTCACGTTTTTTAAAAAGTAATCCTTCTTTACCGAAATATTTTTGCTGTAATTCTCTCATTTCCTGTTCTTTTTTCATTATTTCCTCTTCACGTTTAACACGCAACTCTTCGGTAAGCAAGACTCTTTCTGACTTATAATCGTTATACATTTTATCAATCTGTGATTTCTTTTGGTCAATTTCGGTTTTCCATTCAGTTGTAAAATCGTCGAGTTGGGTTTTAGCGGTTTCGTAGATAGGGATATTATTAAGGATATACTCTGTATCGACATAAGCATATTTTTGAGCAAACATAGCTGTCGAGAAAATAGCCATCAATGTAATAATCAATAATTTTTTCATAGTTATATAATTTTTAAATTTATAATTAATATTCTTTATCAAATAATGTTCCAAACTAATATTTTAAAATTGTTGACCAATAACAAAGTGGAATTGCGATCCGCTTGCCCCAGCATTTCCTGAGATATCATCAAAGCCGTATCCCCAGTCAACACCGAGCATTCCAATCATTGGCATAAAAATTCTTACACCTACTCCTGCCGATCTTTTCATATCATAGGGGTCAAAGTTATCTGCTCTGTACCAAGCATTACCAGCCTCAACAAAACCAATTGCATACAATGTAGCCGATGGATTAAGTGATAATGGGTATCTTAATTCAACTACAAATTTATCATAAATATTCCCTCCATTTTCAGGAGTAAGCGAATTGTTTAGATATCCACGCAAACCAACAGTTTCAAGTCCATATAAATTATACCCATATAATCCGTCTCCTCCAAGTTGGAAACCTTCAAAGGGAGATGGCCCCACCTCTTTCGAGTACATTCCAAGAAGTCCGAATTCAAACTTTGTCATTAACACCAAAGCTCTTGAGCTACCGTCTTGTGCACCTGCCAATGTAGTAAACCACTGTCCGCTAAATTTATATTTATGGTATTCTATCCATTTATATCTATCTTGGTCAGAAATGGCATCATCATACACCTTATTATTAAACATAGAATATGGCGGAGTTAACTCTACTGATAAAGAGAAGGTTGAACCTGAGGTTGGGAATATTGGATTCGGACCTGCCGAGTGTCTTCCTATCATAGTTTTTAAACTTAGATTATTAGAATTTCCGTCTCTATATATAAAATTCGGATAATTTCTCAAATCATAATATTTATATCCAATTTCATTATAAAGAGTAAAATAGTCATCAGGCACCCGTAATCTTTGTCCTAAACCCAATGCGGCTCCACTTACTTTAAAGTGGTAATATTTTTCCGAATCGACTGCTGTTCCACTTGTTAAAACAGAATGATAAATTGAAGAAGTTAATGAATTTGGTTTTTTACCACCAAACCATGGCTCTACAAAAGAGAGGCTATAACTCTGATGCCACAATCCACTTGCCTGAACACGAACAGATAGTTTTTGTCCATCGCCGGTAGGTAGTGGTCTATATGATTTTGGATTAAAGATATTTTTCAGCGAAAAATTATTAAACGACAATCCGAGAGTTCCAACTATCATATTAGCACCCCAGCCACCAGAAAGTTCAATTTGGTCTGATGGTTTTTCTTCAACAATATATTCGAGGTCCACAGTACCATCAGCAGGATTCGGTTGAAAATCGACATTTAGTTTTTCGGGGTCAAAATATCCTAATTGTGCAAATTCTCGTATTGTTCGCTGCACTTCGCTTCTTTTATATAATGCTCCTGGCCGAGTACGCACTTCACGCATAACAACATGGTCGTTTGTTCTGGTATTTCCAGTAATTGTTACTCTGTTCACACGAGCTTGCTTTCCTTCATAAACACGCATTTCAATGTCTATCGAATCGTTTTCGACCATTACCTCAACAGGTGTTACATTCGAAAAAAGATATCCATTATCTTGATATACAGACATTACTCCAGCTGGATCGTACAACAATTTATCATTAAGCACTATACTATTATAGACATCTCCCCTTTGTATGCCAAGCACTCTTGTTAAAAACTCTGATGAATATTTTGTATTTCCGAGCCAAGTAATATTTCTAAAGTAATATTTTTCGCCTTCATCAATTCCGATAAATATTTTTAACATATTATCATTTTGATTAGGGACAACAGAGTCATATATTATTTTCGCATCTCTAAACCCAAGTTCATTGTATTTAGCGATTATGTTTTTTTTATCTGTTTCGTATTCTTTTGTAATTAGCTTAGAGGGTTTAAAAACATTGAACCATTTTTTGCGTTTAGTTTCCTTCATTGCCCTGTGCAATTTCGAGTCTGCAATTTGTTTTTCAGTACGATAAAAGTTATAAAATTTCTTTTTTTCTATCATATTATCATTTCCAGCAAAAACGATATTTTCAATTTTAATTTTCTCATTTTTCTTAATGTCGAAAGTCAAAATAACGCTATTTGCAATAAGGGTATCATTTTCTTGTACTATATCAACTTGAACGTTTCTAAAGCCTTTATCAACAAAATAATCTTCTATTGATTTTTTAGAGTTCATTACTACGTTTTCGGTAACTTGTGTACCTTTAACAAGTTTTATCATATCCCGAATATCGTCGGCTTCTGATTTTTTAATACCTTTAAAACTAAATCTTGAGAGTCTAGCTCTTTCGACTAAATAGATATCAATAAATGCTTTATCATCAATAATTTTTGTTAAAGTAACCTCTATATCAGAGAACAATCCTTGCTCCCACAATTTTTTTATTGCGTCAGTAATTGTTTCTCCGGGGATAGTAATTTTATTTCCTATTTCGAGACCCGTAAGGTACAACAGCACATTTTGGTCAAGATAATTAATGCCCGATATTGTAACCCCCCCAATTTCATACTCCTTAGGTTCTGAGTAATCAATTTTTTTCAACTGTGATTTTAAGTCATTTTGAGTAAAACCAGTAAAACCGCACAGCATCAATAATATACAAGGAATAATTTTTTTCATTCAATAAATTTAATTTGTTATTTGTTCACTTGTTTTTCCAAATCTTCTCTCACGGTTTTGATAATCAATAATGGCTTGATAAAAGACTTCTTTTGAGAAATCTGGCCATAACACATCAGTAAAAAACAATTCTGCATAAGCCAATTGGTACAATAAGAAATTACTTATTCTCTCCTCTCCGCTTGTTCTAATCAACAGTTCGGGGTCTGGGATTCCGGTTGTAGCAAGCTGGGATTCAAAATAGTTATAATCTATATCACTAACATTCATCTTGTTATCTTTAACTTTTTGTGCTATTTTTTTAACAGCATTTAAGATATCCCACCTTCCACTATAACTAAGAGCTACAATAAAAGTAAGTTTAGAGTTATTTTTTGTTTTTTCGATAGCAAACTGGAGTTTTTTTCTAACATTCCCTGGCAACTTATCAATTTCGCCAATTATTTTTATTTTAATTTCTAGTTTATTTATTTCATCCAATTCTTTATCAATAGAACTCACTAATAAGTTCATTAGTCCAGAAATTTCGGTTTTAGGGCGATTCCAATTTTCAGTTGAAAACGCATAAACTGTAAGATATTTTATTCCAAGTTCTCCGCAAACCTCTAGTGCTTTTTTAACAGATTTTGCACCTTCTTGATGTCCAGAGAGTCGTATCTTGCCATGCGATTTTGCCCACCTTCCATTGCCGTCCATAATAATAGCAACGTGTTGAGGGATTTTCAATTTATCTATTTTATCTTTTACGCTCATTTTAATATTGATAATATGCAGGACAACCTAATCCTCCAATTTTAAATGTATATGACAAGCTAACAATTGCTATTGAATACCAATCCTTATTGTATCTAAACCCTATTTGTTTATGTCGGTTAGCCTCATCAATGGATATTCCATAATTAGGGTCATAATTACTAAGGTCTTCACCCGATAAGGAGTCTAAATAGTCTGAAAATGTTCTACGAAAAGCCCATTCTACCCCAAGAACGAGTCGGGGTTTTATGTTTTTTTTAAACCCAAACCCAATTGGGATTGCAAAATTAATAACATCTTGTGCAGAGTTGGCAATATATAGTGCCACTCCAGTTTGTATATATGGCGTATAACTATTCTGTCTCACATCGCCAATTTGATAAGGTAAAAAGTTTACCTCAAATTGTGCTGCTAACTCAATAAGAGATGTCTCGAAACTATGGTTTCGTTGAATTTGGAATTGATTTTTAAAATCTTCATCGGCAGCCGCCAAGTTTGTGTAGAATGCTGATATTTTAATATCATATCTACCGTTAAGGTGGTATTTTGCAAATCCTCCGAGATTTAATTTTGTTTTATAAAAGTGTTTTGCAAGATTTATATCTCCCATATAATACGAGCCACCCCCAGAGAGTCCGAACTCCATGCCTTGCTGTGCTTTAGTTTCGCCAACACTTGTTACAAATAAGATACACAAAACAAACAATGCAGAAAAATTCTGCATTATTTGGTTTTTATAATATTGTATTATATTTTTTCCTTGCATAAGACTAACAACGCTTTCTAAGCCAAAATATTGTAGGCATTATTAAAATTTTGGCATACCTGGAGCCCTTGGTCTAAGTTTATAAGTTACTTTTAGTGTAAGTACCATAAATGCGTCATTATAATCATTTTGTCCTCTTTGTTGTCCTGCCCCTACTCCAGGCCAGTCGGGGTCAGCAGTTCCACTACTAAAATAAGCAGCCATTGGGTCAGAGAAGATTGAGGGGTCCACGTACGTAGTTGAAACATCATCAAGATAGTCGGAAAGAGTAAATCGAACCCCATATTCAAAACCAATTCCAAAGTTACGGTCAATCATATAGTTTAAGCCTAAGCCAACTGGGATAGTTAAACATAATCTGCTATATTTTTCACGTGTAGGAATAATTCCTTGTCCTTCAGTACCAAGAGGTTGAAGGGCATACCATTTACCATCTGTATATTGTGCTTTTGGATTAAACCAAGTACCACCAATACCAGTATAAATATATAAGTTTGGCAGGTTGTTTTTTCCTTTAATTCTACGCAAGTCGTATCTATGTCCGTATCTTTCTTTTATAATTGAAAAGTCTATAGTTGCAGCAAAATCGACAAAAGGAGCCCTAAAGCTAAGATTTCTACTACCACGATGTAATTCTTCTGTTTTCGCATCACTTCCGTATAGTCTTCCAAATAAAACATTAGCTTTAACTGCCCATTGTTCGGCCAACTTATAAGAATATCCACCTTGAAATATCCACCGGGAAGAATTAAAGTCGAAATCCTTTACAAAATGGGAACCAACAGTATTTGATCCTCCAAGTTCACCAAGAAAACTTGTAGTACCCATGCCAAAAGATACTTCGTGTCGGATTTTCCTCCAATGAATATTATATTGAGCATTTACCAAAACAGCGGTAAACGTCAATAGTACAATTAAAACAACTAGTTTTCTAATTTTCATAATTTTTGTGTTATTAACCTAATCGGCTGATAGTCAACCATTTAGTTTCGTAAATCTGTTCCCCACATCAATTTGTTTCTCAAAGTGCTAAAGTACGTATTTTCAAACAAATTTACAAAATTAATATTAAAATTTGCTTTTTTAATTGATATTTCGTTGGCTTTTTTAATACTATAGGCTCTATAATCCAGTGATGCCAGCACTTTGTCATGATTTGATTCTATTAATATCTTTATTGTCGTATTACCAGATAAGACCAATGGACGTACAGTCAAATTATGATTAGCAATTGGAGTTATCAATATTACGTCAGAATGAGGAGCAACAATAGGTCCACCACAGCTTAAAGAATATGCAGTTGATCCTGTGGGAGTTGCTATAATTAATCCGTCCGACCAATATGTATTAATGTAATTATCATCAGCATAAACTTTAAGTTTTATCATATTTAAGCGTGATCTTTTTTGCAATGCGAATTCATTTAGACAAAAATTATTATTACCATAGAAACTCTCGTCACACTCAACCTCAAGCACCATTCGTTGATCTATGCTGTATTTCCCATCTAAAATTTGTTTAATCGCCCAAAGAAGATTGTTGCTATTAACATAGGACAAAAAACCTAGTCGTCCTGTATTAAAACCTAGGATAGGAATCCCTCGGTCTTTGACTATTGTTGCCGATTCGAGAAACGTTCCATCTCCACCAATACTAAGGAAAAACTCAAATTCGACATCCTGAGGGAGTTCTTTTTCAAATACAGCCGTAAACTCAGGGTAATAAAAAACTTTTGTAGAAATAAATTCATTAAACTTCTTATCTATATATATATTGACATTGCTCTGCTTGAGTTCTTCAAAAAGTTGTATCAGCATTCCGCTGAAACTATTTCCAAAATTTCTTCCATATATTGCAATATTCATAAACTAAAACTTTTTATAAAGCGGTGTTTTAAACTCTGCAAATATACCAATTTTATTAAAACAAGTATTATATGCAACCCGAAACTGTATCAAACGGTCATAATAAGTTTCTATAGACAGTCCAATGCCTGTTGAATAAACGAAACTATCTCCAAACATATCTTGTACAATATATATATTATTGTGTAACAAATTTGAGTGTGCAATATCGACAAACGCCTCGATATAAACAACCGAAAAAACTTTTGAAAACTCATTAGGCAACAATGAAGGCAAGACATTTAACCTAAAATCGAATAATTTATAACTAAGAGTATTTTTGGAGCTTACAATAAAATCGGAAGGAAAATAATAAAACTCATATCCTCTCATAAAAAAGTCGCCATAGAAATTAAAAAACTCATCGAACAAAACCAGTTTATTGTTATCATAAAAGAACTTACCAGCAAACAACTCATTTCGCAACGATAATTTTGTCTTTCCAAAGCTTGTGTTTTGCTGCAAGAGCAAATTTAAGTTTATATTTTTAGAGAACTCATTCTGTTCATATAATGAGCTTGTTAAACGTAAGTTTGCATAAAAACCTGATACAGGATACACAATACTATTTCTACTATCATAATTAAAAGCAATTTTTGGCATTAAATATCGCGGATGAGTAATTCCAGACAAATCATAAGAATAAAACTCTTGATTATAAATATACTGCCTGAATTTCACTCCAATCTCAAAAGCATATTTGATTTTAGGTCTATAAGAATATCCTAATCCGACATCAAGGATGTTTCGTAAATATTCATTATCACTATGTCGAAATCTTGCTTGATTTTTAAAAATTTCAGAAATTAGTTTTTTTTGTCTAAAAAAGTCAGCAAACACCAAAATCCCGTCAATTCTTCTTTTGCCAAAGCCTGGTTTATGATATGATAGAGCATAATGTTCCTTGTAACCAAGTCTGGTTTTAAATCTCAAGACTTCGTTTTTGCCTCTAAAATTAAACCAATCGAATGCCGCTCCATAATTTATTCTTGATAAGTCACGATAATTAATGAAAGTACTAAGATTACGCTCAGAATGTTCTAAAATAGGGTATCCCCAATAATACCAACGCTCCTGTAAGTTATATTTTACTATTATTTCATCTTGAGTTTCTATTGTTTCGACATCGATAAAATTAAATAATCGCAAACGATTAAGATTTGCCACCGACTCTTCTACTAAATTTTGTATTTCATTATAACTTAGACTGTCACAGGCAGCAAAACCAATTTCACGTAAAATTATATACGATTTTGTTTTAGTATTTCCTATTAAAGAAATACTAATTTTTTTTTGCACATCGCTTTGTGCGTTTACTTTTAATGAGCAGACACAAAGACTAACAAAGAATATAATTTTTATGAATTTCAAATATTGAGATAATTAATAAACGAGTCGTATCTGTCTTGATAGAAAACTTTAAGCATGTCTTGAGCAAGGAATGAAGCTTTCACTCTGTAATCATATCTGTCAAATGTCTGTAGAATTGAGGCAATATCTGTAACATCAACTTTTATTGTAACATTTATTTGAGTTGAGTTCGTAAAAACAGAAACGTACGACATCATTATTTTGGCATTATTTGACTCAACTATACCGCTAATTTCGTGCAGAGAATAATCTTGAATTGTCATTTCCAATACAATAATACTAGCAGCTTTTTCGATATTTGTCATTTTTGAGAATTCGGTAACAAGTTTAAATAATGATATTGCTCCTAAATAATTTTTATCGACATCTAACACAGGTACAATCGTGAGTTTCATTTTTGCACACAAATCCATTATCTCAAATATATGTTGATTTTCAAAAACGAATGGTCTAACAAGGGATAAATTATGATTGCCGATTGGGTCATCGCCACAATTATTATCATAAATGTCGGTATCTGAGATAAGTCCAAGAAACTCTTCATTATTTACTATTGGCAAATGCGAAACTCTATGAATCTCCATCCACTGTAGTGCATTATTCCCTGTATCAGAGGTTTTGACTACTGGAATTGCATCGCTAATAAGCTGTTTTGCTATCATAATGAGATTAATTATTTTTTTATGCAAACATAAATAATATATTTGTAATGGTAAAAATACAAAAAAATGACAAAATTAAGCGTAAATATTAATAAAATAGCAACTATTCGCAATGCCCGTGGTGGCAATATGCCTGATGTTAAACTTGCAGCCATTAACTGTCAAAAGTTTGGTGTTCATGGCATTACCGTTCATCCTCGACCCGACGAAAGACATATTACATATCAGGATGTTTATGATATTAGCCCAATAATAACAACCGAATTTAATATTGAAGGCTATCCGTCAAAAGAATTCATCGATTTGGTCTGTAAAGTAAAACCCAATCAAGTAACACTTGTTCCTGACCCACCTGATGCTATTACTTCAAATGCTGGTTGGGATACTGTAAAACATAAAGATTTTTTATGTGAAGTTATCGCCGAATTTAAAGAGTTTGGCATACGCACTTCGGTTTTTGTTGATACAAATTTAAAAAACATCGACGGTGCTGCAAAAATAAGAACTGACAGAATTGAGCTTTATACAGAACCTTATGCAGCAAATTTTGCTATAAATAAAGAAATAGCTGTTGCCCCATTTACAGAAGCTGCAAAACATGCTTTAAAACTTGGATTACAAATAAATGCAGGACATGATTTGAATTTAGAGAATTTAAAATACTTTGTTAAAAATGTTCCTGATGTTTTTGAAGTTTCTATCGGACATGCACTAATCTCTGATGCCCTTTACTTTGGACTTGACAATACAATAAAGCTGTATTTGAGGGAGTTGAGGTAGAGTGAGGAGTGGGGAGTG
>JAQVOR010000117.1 GCA_028702535.1 Bacteroidales bacterium | reverse complement strand
TATCAACTTCTGTATTATCGACACCATCTTCCTCTCCACCTGTAATTCCCAATTCTATTTCTAAAGTCATATCAATTTTACACATTCTTTCGAGATATTTTTTACTTATCTCAATATTATCTTCAATTGGCTCTTCAGATAAATCGAGCATATGCGATGAAAACAGTGGTTTACCAAACTCTTCATAAAAAGTTTCACCAGCATCTAACAAGCCATCTATCCAAGGCAGTAATTTTTTTGCAGCATGGTCGGTATGTAAAATAACAGCGACACCATACATTTCGGCTAATTGGTGTATATGTTGGGCTGCACATATTGCTCCAGCTATTGCCGCTTGCTGCTCATCATTAGCCAATCCTTTTCCGGCATAAAAAGCTGCCCCACCATTTGATAGTTGAATAATAACAGGAGAATTAACTTCTCTTGCTGCCTCTAATACCGCATTAACAGTATCAGTGCTAACAACATTAACTGCTGGAAGTGCATAAGCGTTTTCTTTCGCATGATTAAACACTTTTTTAAGATCATCGCCAGTAATAACACCAGGTTCGATAAAATTGAATAATTTGTTTGTCATAATACTTAGATTTTTTTCAAAAATAATAAAAATTATGAATAACTAAAAATCTATTTTAACAGTTTTTGTAAATTCAATAAATAATTATTCTTGCAAATTAAATTGATAGCGATTATTTTGTATTTGTTTTGTAATAAATCACAAATAAAATTGTATTTTTGTTGGCGATTAACTTAAAATATGCAAAAATGAACAATAACAACGAATTTAGAAAATATGCAACTCGTCATCGCGGCATAAATAGCTTAGTGTTTGATCAATACACGAGTATTTACAATAATTACATCTCACCGACTATTATTGAGGAGCGTTCACTTAACATTGCCTCAATGGATGTATTCTCACGCTTAATGATGGATAGAATTATTTTTTTAGGACTTCCGATAGACGATTATGTTGCCAATATCATACAAGCACAATTACTGTTTCTTGAAAGCAACGATCCCAACAAAGATATTCAGATTTATTTTAATACTCCTGGTGGATCGGTTTATGCTGGATTAGGTATTTACGACACAATGCAATATATCAGTTCGGATATAGCCACAATTTGTACTGGAATGGCAGCTTCGATGGGAGCTGTATTACTATGTGCTGGAGCAAAAGGAAAACGTTCGGCACTAAAACACTCACGTGTAATGATACATCAACCAATGGGTGGAGCACAAGGGCAAGCAGCCGATATTGAGATTACAACAAAACAGATTATAACACTGCGTAAAGAATTATATGAGATAATCTCTGATCATTCGGGAAAATCATTTAAACAAGTTGAGAAAGATTCTGATAGGGATTACTGGATGACAGCCAGCGAAGCAAAGTCTTACGGAATGATTGACGAAATTTTATATAGAGAAATAAAAAAATAATAATAATGGATAAATGTTCTCTCTGTGGAAGAAAAGAGACAGAAGTTAATATGCTATTCACTGGCGTAGATGGTCATGTGTGTGATGAGTGTATTGAGCGTGGATATGAATTACTAATGGAGGATAAAAAATCAACAGATACTTTTTCGATTGGCGATATTAAACTCCTTAAACCCAAGCAAATAAAAGAATTTATCGACCAATATGTAATTGGTCAAGAACATGCTAAAAAAGTATTATCGGTAGCAGTTTATAATCACTATAAAAGATTGTCGCAACCCATTACAAAAGATGATGTTGATATTGAAAAATCAAATATCATAATGGTTGGCGAAACAGGAACAGGAAAAACTCTACTTGCACGTACAATAGCAAAAATGCTTCATGTTCCTTTTGCAATTGTTGATGCCACAATACTTACCGAAGCAGGATATGTTGGAGAGGATATCGAAAGTTTACTCACAAGACTATTACAGGCTGCTGACTACAATGTTGAAGCTGCCGAAAGAGGCATAGTATTTATTGACGAAATTGATAAAATTGCTCGTAAAGGTGATAATCCCAGCATAACCAGAGATGTTTCAGGCGAAGGTGTACAACAAGGTTTATTAAAACTCTTAGAAGGCTCGGTTGTAAACGTTCCGCCACAAGGTGGTCGCAAACATCCTGACCAAAAAATGATTGCTGTTGACACAAAAAATATACTTTTTGTATGTGGCGGTGCATTCGAAGGTATAGCAAGAGTAATTGCAAAACGAATGAATACACAGGTTGTTGGATATGGCTCGCACAAAATTCAGGCACAAATTGATAAAGAAAATCTTTTACAATATATTGTTCCCGATGATATTCGTAAATTTGGTCTAATTCCTGAAATTGTTGGCCGTTTGCCTGTTCTTACTCATTTAGAACCACTTGATAGAGATGCACTTAAACGAATTTTAACCGAGCCTAAAAACTCTATTATTAAACAATATGAAAAGTTGTTTAAAATGGATAAAATCAAACTCAATTTTAAAGACGATGCTTTAGAATTTATAGTGGATCAAGCTATTTCGTTTAAACTTGGAGCTCGTGGTTTGCGTTCTATCTGCGAATCTATAATGTTAGAAGCAATGTTTAACATGCCATCAGAAAACATCAAAGAATTTACAGTTGACAGAGCTTATGCCGAAGCAAAACTTGATAAGAGTGCAATAGCTAAGTTTAAAAATGCAGGATAGGAATATCTGCAGCATGAGGTATGTGCTGCTTACTCGTTCGCTTACTTCGGCTCCGCTCAGAACAAGTTGCTCACTCCAAGTTTTCAAAACATTACAAAGCAACAGGCAAGACCACTTCGGTCGTTCCTCCCTCGTGGAATCTTTACTAATTATTGAGATTTGAGATGTGGGTTTTGTACTAAAAAATATGGGAGAACCGATTTCCCGAGGAGCTTGCAACGACTTGTGGTCAGTCGAAGTAGACACAAAGGAAACACGAAGGACACAAAGAAAAGAGAGAAAAACAAATTCGTGGAAATTCGTGTAATTAGTGGACGTTTTTTTTGACTCGTTTAGGTTCTACACAGTTTTTTCAATATCCCAAACAAAAGCTCTTACTCCAACCTCTTCATTAATTTCGTCAATTTTCTTAATTTTTTCAAGAATAATATCCACTTTATCGTCTTCGACAACTGCGATAGTTCCAGTATTTATTTCGGGCCAAGTGTGCGTACCATAATGTGGGGCACCGTCTTTAGTTCCTCGCCCTTGAATCCCTTCCCATTGCGAAAACCCTCGAACTTCAAGTACATCAAGCATGTATTCAACTTTTTCGGTTAAAGCTTGATTAAATATTATAAATATTGCTTTCATTTTTTTAGTTTTAGTAATTTAAATTATCAAATAATTCTTATAAAAACATTAACACAGAGCATGGAATTTAGCTTTTCCATGTTCTGTGTTATATGTTATTTATTTTATCATCTTTAGTTTTTACACTTATTTTTATTATTAGGATTAAATATTATCATTTATTATTCCATAAACCTAAAATCTTTACGATAAGCTTGCTTTTGTTTTTTTCGTTCTCCTGATTTTTCAAATATTGCATAAATTACAGGAATCACAATAAGTGTTAGTACTGTAGAAAAAACTAAGCCACCGATAACCGATATTCCCATTGGACTCCAAATTTCTGCACCTTCACCAGTACTTAGAGCTAGGGGCAACATTCCTAATCCAGTTGTCAATGCTGTCATAAGTACAGGTCTCAATCTTGATTTTCCTGATAAAGCAATTGCTTCATAAAGTTGATACCCTCTATCTCTCATAAGATTAATATAATCAACAAGTACAATCGCATTTTTAACTACAATACCTACCAACAAAATGGCGCCTAATGCTGCAATAATACTAAGATTAGTACCAGTAATCCAAAGAGCCAGAACAACACCAGAGAATGAGAAAGGTATTGAGAACATAATTATAAGAGGTGTTTTAAACGACTCAAACTGTGAAGCCATCACGATATACACCAACATTAAAGCCAATGCGAGTAACATTCCTAAATCCATAAATGAGTCTTGTTGATCTTCATAAGTTCCCCCTACATCAATAAGGACTCCATTAGGAACTTCAACATCTGCAACAATTTTTTTAATCTCAGTTGCCAAATCGCCAAGTGATGAGTTATAAGGTGTTGAAGTAACTTTAACAATACGTTCCCGTTTTTTGTGGTCTATATTAGGCGGCAACCAGGTTTCTACAACCTCCCCTATATCGCCCAATCGTATTTTTTCACCTTGTTGATTTATTACAACAATATCTTCAATACTACTAATTGCACTTCGGTGTTCTTCAGTAAACCTAACAACAATGTCATATTCTTCTCCATCTTCGCGAAATTTTGAGGCAATAAGCCCTGAAACTCTATTACGCAAAGCTAGAGATACTGTCGCTGTATTTAAACCATGCATTGCTAACTTATCACGATCAAGAACTAATTCCAATTCAGGTTTTTCGTTATCACGACTGATTTGAACATCACGGGCTGTTTCAATATTTTTAATTTTATTAGAAATATCTTCAGCTATGAGATTTGTAACATCAAAATCATATCCATAAATTTCGACTGCAACATTATTATCTCCACCCATTCCTCCACCATAAGAAACTTTGTAATCAATAACCTCAGGTATTTTATCTAATTCCTGTCTTAAGTCATCACCAATTTCCCAACAAGAGCGTTTTCGATCTTTTACATCAACTAGTTTAATTGAAACATCTATAATATGAGATCCTGAAGCTCCGAAAAGCGATGCAAAACCACCGCTATCATCAGCACCCGAAGAGGTTGATACCATAATTGTTTCTGGATATTTTTCATGAATAACATCTTCTAAATATCGTGCTATTTTCTTAGTTTCTTCAACTCTTAATCCAGTTTGAAGTTCTATTGTTGCTGAAACACGACTTTCGTCAGCTTCTGGAATAAACTCAGTTCCAATAAGTGTAACAATAGACAATGTTCCTGTAAATATTAACAAAGAAATCACTAATGTTGTTATTTTTCTATTTAAAACTCTTCTAATTATCTTTTCATATAAATTATCTAATTTATCCAGAAAGACTTTAATGGTTTTATCATATGTAAATCTACCTTCACGAGGTTTTCTGAGTTTAAGAAGCCTAGCACTAAGCATTGGCGTAAGAGATATAGCTGCTAATGTAGAGGTGATAATCGTAATTGTAACTATCCAACCTAATTGGCGGAACAAAACACCTGTCATACCCGATACTAAGGTTAAAGGAAAAAACACAGCCACAACAACCAAAGTTGTTACGATTACAGCAAGCCACACTTCGTTAGTTCCATAAATTGCGGCTTCTCTCGGGCTGGATCCCCTCTCAATGTGTTTCGTAATATTTTCAAGCACTACAATTGCATCGTCCACCACCATTCCAATTGCAATTGAAAGAGAAGTCAAAGAAATAATATTTATGGATCCCCCTGTCAAATGCAAAAATATAAATGAAACGATAAGAGAAATTGGAATTGTCAAAACAATAATAAATGTAGCTCTCCACCGTCCTAAAAAGAATAACACGACTAGAATTACAAACAAAAACGCATACATTAATGTTTCTGTAAGATTGCTAATTGAATCCGCTATAAACTCAGATGAGTCCATAATTGGCACAATCTGAACGTCAGGGGGCAATGTTTTTTTAATGTCTATTAATTCTTCTTGGACCTCTTTGGCAATTCGAACGGTATTTGCTCCGGACTGTTTTTGGACAAACATACGGATTCCTGTTTCTCCATTAATTTTTTCGTCAACAGTCATATCTTTGATGGAATCTTGCACATAAGCAACATCTTTTATTTTAATATGTTGGCCATTAAAACTACCAAGAATTATATTTTCTATTTGTTCACTTTGCACAAATTCGCCATGGACTTTAAGCTGATAATCCATTTGTCCCATTTTAATATTACCAGCTGGCAAGTTCATATTTTCTGCCTGAATCATGCCTCCAATCATTTCAACAGATAGACCATAGGATTCAAGTCTAACAGGATCGACTTCAACATAAATTGTACGAGTTGGTAAACCCGACAATCCAATTGTTCCAATACCTTCAATTCTATTGAGCCTGTTAACAACTTTATCTTCAATTATTTTTTCAATTCCTTCGTAACTTTGATCTGCGGTAATTGCATAAAAAAGTATAGGCATAAGCGAAGAGTTAAACTTAAAGATTACCGGACTGTCAATGTCGTCAGGTAAAGTGTTTTTTATCAGTTCAAGTGCATTTCGGACATCATTTGCCCCCTCATCTAGATTGGTTTCCCACTCAAACTCAAGAGTTACAATTGACATATTATCACGTGATACAGAGGTGATTTCCTTTAAATTATCAAGTGTATTTAGAGTTTGCTCAATAGGTTTTGTTACGTTAGTTTCAATTTCACTTGAATTTGCCCCAGGATAAATTGTCATTACTGTAATAGCAGGAAATTCTAATTCTGGATACAGGTCAACAGGCAATTTCGTTAGCGAAAATATGCCGAAAATAACAAGGGCAACAAAAACCATTAAAGTTGTTATTGGTTTTTGTACGGCACTTTTATAAATACTCATATCATTATTTTTTTATTATTCATTATTCAACTACACTCACTTTTGCCCCGTCAACAAGATTACCGTGTCCCGAAACAATTAACTCATCCCCAAGATTAGTATTATTTGAAATAATTTCTATTTGATCATCAAACCTTTTTCCCACTTCAACATCAATTTTATTAGCAATTCCATTTTTATGGATAAAGACATATCTTCGATTAGTTCCTATTTGCTGTAAGACTGCAATTGCAGGTACAACCACCGCTGTTTCTTTAGCAAACTCAAGATTTACTCTTGCATACATTCCTGGACGTAATAATTGTTTATTATTAGGTATTTGTATTTCAACATTAAATGTTTTTGTTGCGGCATTTATAGTAGGATGCACTAAACTAATTTTACCGGTAAAAACTTCATTAGGATAAATATCTGAAACCAAATTTACCTCAAGTCCTTGTTTTATAACAGGATAATATTTTTCTGAAACATTAATTATAGCTTTAATAGGGTTTATTTGTTGTAAAATCAAGATTGCAGCTTTTCCAACCTGCGTATTTGGTGCTCCAGAATATAGCTCTCCGTTTTCGAAGTATTTAGCAGTAACAATTCCCGAAAAAGGTGCAGTCATAACAATATTTGTTTGCAATAACTCAATATTAGAACGAGTAACCTCAAGCTGAGTTTTCATTTGGTCGTATTGCTGCTGCGACACTCCTCCATATTGGATTAACGTATCTAATCTAGCCATATCTTTTTCCAAACTTTGCAATTGCAATTTAGATGTATTTAATTGAGTTGGATCCATTTGAATTAAAACCTGCCCAACAGATACCCTATCTCCAACTTCAGGATAAATTTTAATTATTCTACCTGGAGTTGCAGGAGCCAAATAAACTTCTTCGTTAGCAAGTAGATTAGCCGAATAATCAATTTCTCGACCTATTTCCTTTTCACTAATTTTAGCAATCTTTACTGTTTTTACACTCTCTTTTTCTGATTCCGATTTTCTTGCCTTTGAATCAGCCCCACATGACACTAATACCATAAATGATACAGAGAGGATTCCTATTAAAAATAAATTTTTTGTTTTCATCGTGATTCTTATTTAATATTTTAGATTTTACTATATAATTTATCGTATTGTAATTTAGCTTGCAACATTTCCATACAAGCAGATATATAATTATTTTCTGCTTCTAACAGACTACCATTTGCCTGAATTAAATCAAAACTAGATGCTACACCCTGACGAAATTTTAATTCAGTATTACTGTATATACGTTTGGCAAGATCAACATTTTCTTTTTGACTTTCATATTGCTCCATTGACGATTTTAAATTGTACTGCAACTGTTTTTCTTGCATCATTAACTGGTCGGTAACAATCTCTTTTGTATTTTGAACCTTGTAGAGTTCGAGTTTCTTTTGTTCAACATTTGCTCTTCGCATACCACTACTAAAAATAGGTGCTGATAAATTTAAACTAACAAGATTTTTAGGATTCATATCAAAATCTGTAGTTATAATTTTTTGATTAAAGTTATAGACACCCACAAGAGTTGGAGCATACGACCATTTTTCAAGATCCAACAATTTTTCAGTCATTACTTCTTGAGCCTCTATCATTTGAATGGTAATATTTTGTGAAAGGTCAAACTCATCAATAAGAAGATTTGAAAGGTCTGTTAAGTCCATAACATCATCAAAGCTTTCGGTTAGTTCAATTTCGACATCATTATCTAATCCCAATTGGAAACGCATGATGTTTTTATTTAGTTCTGCATTTCTCAATAGAGATCTTTCTGCATTTTCGAGCATTGTAATTGACATTTTTATTTGATCTGCATCAGTAGGTTCTATCATACCAACTTGCAACAATGCCTCTGTTTGCAAAAGTGTTTGCTCTAAGTTATCGATATTTGCTCTAATAATATTAATAGATTCTTGTGTAAGTAAGCTCAAATAATAGGTACTAATGACTGATTCTCTTATGTCAATTTCAGACTTTTCAATATTTTTATCAGCTAAGATTTGGCCAATTTTAGATAACTGAATTCCAGCAATATATTGTCCACTAAAAATTAGCTGTGACAATTGTAATTTTGCCGTAGAGGAATTTTTCATAGTGATAGTAGTAGGTCCCGACCCTAATGATTGTTGCAAAAAACTTAATATCTGCAAATCACCAGCATCAAGCAAAGTGTAGTCAATAACTGGAGTTGTGCCACCGCCCATTCCAAATTCAATTTCATAATTAAAAAAGTTTGTGTAATCTAAGGTCGCCGAAACTTGTGGCAATCCCTGACTAATAGCTTGCCATGTTTGCTGTTTTGATATCGCTGCATCTGTTCGCACATTACGAAGACTTTTATTATTCTCGATTGCATAGTTCTGTGCATCCTTAATACTTAGCTTCAATACCGATGATTCCTGACTGTAGAGAAAAGTCGGGAATAAAATCAACATCACAATAATAATTCTTTTTTCCATCACCATTCTATGTATTAAATTTATTTAAATATTTACTCACTAATTTTTCGCCTTTCTTAGTTGAAATGCCCGATAAATAAGGCAAAAACATTGAAGCAAGTATTTTTTTATCACCATATTTGCTAAACTCTTCCAAATAAGTAAGATCTATCATTTTATGTAAAAACAAATTCACTAAGTCAAGATCTAAATAATCAGAAAATATCCCTTCATTTACGCCACGATGTAAAAGCGATTCGGTAATTTTAAAATCACGCAAACCATTATTTTTATTTATTTTTTTAAAAATTTCAAAATGATATTTTTTAAAATCCTCAAAAAACAAAGGGTTTATTTTACTAAAAAGATTATAATTTAGCTTCCCTATGTTAAATATAGCTTCAATAACATTATCACTTTCCAAAATCACTTTATTACAAT
>JAQVOR010000020.1:28761-36874 GCA_028702535.1 Bacteroidales bacterium | reverse complement strand
AATTTTCTGGGGTGTAGGTAAAATTGGTGAATTTTGCCTGCATCATTTCCCAATTCAATAAAAACTTAGTGCATCGCTCTTGACCACTTATGACGGTGCAGCCTCTTGACTATTTATGACCTCACTCCGCACTTTTTCCTTTTTCCCCACCCACACCCTTTTGTTCCCTAAATGGAGACTTACACACCTGTTGCATGCAGCATTAGCGTCGGACTTCCCCTTTAAGAGGGGTCAGGGGTAGCGTTGGCAAGCGTATGTTGCAACACTTGTTTTTTTCTCTTAATCCCTTAATGTTAAAAAAAACTTGGAGGGAGCGGTAGCGAACGACAAGTTCCAACTTTTCACTCTTCACTTTTCACTCCTCACTCCCCACTTTAGCTCACTCCCCACTCCCCACTCCCCACTCCTCACTCCCTACTCCCCACTTTAGCTCACTCCCCACTTTTTCCTTTTTCCCCTACCAATTTATAATTAGCAATTAGTTTTCGTTTTCCTGCACGCAATAATGGACTGGATACAAATTGTTTTTTAAATTGAGAATTACTCAATGCTTCTAGTTTATTTATACTTAGCGATTTTGCTGGTTCTGATTCTAAAAATTCTTCGTATTTTGTGAGTGGTATATTTTGGTTGTACGGACAAACATCCTGACAAATGTCGCAGCCAAAAACTTGATTTGTAATTCGTTCGGCGGTATATTTTGGAATTTCATTTTTGTTTTCGATAGTATGATATGAGATGCATTTATTTGCATCTAAACCAGCACTAGATAGTGCTCCGACAGGGCAGGCATTTACACATAATTCACAAGTTCCGCAGTTGTCTGTAATACTATCATCATAATTGGCTTCTATATTGCAAATAATTTCTCCAATAAATGTAAAAGAACCAAATTTTGGGTGTATTAAGCATGTGTTTTTACCAATAAATCCAAGGCCAGCTTTAGATGCAAATGCTCGTTCTAATATGGGTGCTGAATCGGTAAAAATTCTTGAAATTAAACCAGAATATTCTTGTTTTAGTGCTGTTTCTAGGCTTGCAAGTTTTTCTTTCATTACAATATGGTAATCTTTTCCACGAGCGTATTTTGAAATATAGAACTCTTTATCGTCTAATTTTTGATTGTAATTAAGAATTACGCAGATTATTGTTTTAGAATTAGGAACAAGTAAGGAGGTGTCTTTTCGGATATTTATATTTTTTTCAAGATAAGCCATATCTGCGTTTTTGTTTATGGCTATCCAGTTTTCAAAAAACGAAATGTCTTTTATAGGTGGGTTTGCGTTACATATTTTACAATCATCAAAACCAATTTCAAAAGCAAGTTTTCTAACTAATTTTGCATCTATTTTAATATTAATCGTTTTTGTAGGTTTTGTCATTGTAATATATCTGCTCCGAATTTACTCCAAATTTGTATTTTATCAAATTTCCATGTACTTCAAAATCTATAATACTTTCATAAGAAATGGTCGTTGTTTTTTCTCCATCAAAGAATTTAAGATTACCCATCTGATCAATATATCCTAAAACATTATTATTCATTTTATAATCATCTGGGATATAGCTTTCTAATGTGAAAACTTTGCCGTTATAGTAAACTTTAAAGTAATTTTGAACGCTAAATACCATTAACTCATCTTCAATTTCGTAAAAATCTGGTTTGTCAAAAGAAATTGTTTGTGTTTGATAATTAGAAAAGACTTTGAGGTAACTATTAGCGTCTATATAAGCTACAAATCTATCTCCAGTTTTGTATGAAATTGGCTCAAAATTCTCAATATCAATAAATTCTCCAAAATAATAGACTTGGAAATTGTTTATCGGTTCTTCGACAAATGCAACAATATCACGACCAGCAGCAATAGATTTGACTCGCTCCGCAAAGCAAATTTGCTCAATATTTCCTTCATAAAAAACATTCATATAGTTTTTATTGTCAACAAAAGCTACGATATTTTCTCCAAGTATAATTTTATTCATAGTGCCTGTTGCCAATGCGTCATCAAGTTCATAGGTTTCTTTATTGTAATAGACTTTTAACATTTTTTCAAAATCATCAAACCAAACAATCACATCATCATTAACAAAGTACTCTTTCATGTTAATACTTAGATTTTTGTGTGAGCCATCATCAAAAACTTTAAGTTGAGTATTCATGTTAAAACCAATCAAATTGTCGGTGGCGTAATAGTTGCTTATAAAATTACTGATATTGTGTAAATAGTGATTATGATAGATTTTAAAATTACCTGCATTATCTTCATAAGCTAGTGAGTTATTATTAACTTGATAACTTTTTAGAGGTAGATGTTCTATTTGTTTTATATTGCCTTTATCAAAAATATCCACATTGTTGAGATAATCGTAAAAGAACGATATGTTTTGAGAGTGCAATTGTGTAATAAGGCTAGATACTGCAATTATAATACACAAAACACTAATTTTACGGAGTAGATTTTTCATAGCTGATATATTTTATAACAAATATAATGAAAACAAATAAGGTTTTCATACTTTTGCAGAGAAAATTAACAAATATTCTGCCATAAATGATAAAATAATATGGAAAAGAAACAAAATATCAGACAAATATCAGACTTGGGCGAGTTTGGTTTAATTGATCATCTTACATCCGACCTTAAAATTCGTCATAAAGAACTTGTAAAATCGATTGGTGATGATGCTGCTGTTTTTGAAAGTGGTAATGAGTGTACTCTTGTTACTACCGATTTGTTAGTTGAAGGCGTACATTTTAATCTTATTTACACCCCACTCAAACATCTTGGTTACAAGGCAGTTGTGGTAAATTTGAGCGATTTATATGCAATGAATGCTACTCCAAAATATATAACCGTTTCCATAGCTCTTAGTAGTAAATTCTCGGTTGAGGCAATTGATGAACTTTATGAGGGTATAAAATTAGCTTGTGATAGATTTAACGTTGATCTTATTGGCGGAGATACAACAAGCTCATTATCGGGATTGTTTATTAGTATTTCTGCAATAGGAACTGCAAAAAAAGAAGATATTGTGTATCGTGAAGGTGCTGCAAAAAACGATTTGATTTGCGTTAGCGGTGATCTTGGTGGAGCTTATATGGGTTTGCAATTATTAGAAAGAGAGAAGAAATTATTTCTAAGCGATACAGAAATACAACCGAAATTAGATGGCTACGAATATGTTATAGAAAGACAATTAAAACCCGAGCCGAGACGAGATATTATTGAAAGCCTTAAAAATGCTGAAATAAAACCAAGCTCAATGATTGATATATCAGACGGACTATCAAGCGAATTATTACATTTATGTAAGCATTCCGATTTAGGTTGCAAAATTTATGAAGATAAAATTCCTATTAATCCTCAAACAATTGCAGTAAGTGAAATGTTTCGTCTCGATCCTTCTTTGCCAGCTCTAAACGGTGGAGAAGATTATGAACTTTTATTTACAGTTCCGCTTAGTAAAAAAGAGGAAATTGAAAAAATTAAAGACATCAGTATTATTGGTTATATGTGCGATAAAAAAGAAGGGAAATATTTTGTGCCGCGTAATGGTCAGGACTTAAAACTTAAAGCTCAGGGGTGGAATCCGTTGTAAGGTTAGACAGAATAATTAATATTTGCAAGAAATTACGCAGGTTTAGATTATTTATTAGAAATCATAATTGAGCCACAGCAATTAATTTGGGGTAGATGAAAAGGATTATTATTTAAATTTGGTATCACTCGGATTACAAATAAATCTGAGTGTAATACATCTGGCCCATTATTAAACTAAAGCTTCAAATCTAATTTTTGATAAACCTACTTGCGTATGTAAATTGTAAATTTGAAACTTTGATAATATATGTTCCAATCGATAAATTACTGACATTAATATCCGTTAGCCCAGAAGATTTAATTTGTTTGATAAATTTACCATCTATACTGAAAATGGTAATATCAGATATGTTATTTTCATCAAGTCTGATAGTGATTTTATCTGTGCATGGGTTTGGAAAAACATCAACTTTTGGTTTGGTTAATGAAGATTCTATAGGTTTATTTACAGTAAAATCGCCATATATTGGAAGACTAATATGACTAGGTCGCTCGGTGGAGAATGCAACAGAGTTAGTGCAAATTCTTGGACTCATTTCTGTGCCATTAAACATATAAGTTTTACCATCATACGGTTTTCTTTTGAAGAACTCATTGGCATTCAAAGGTAAATTTGGAGACGACATATATCTGGGATAATTACCACTGCTAATTAATATCTTTATTTGATGATCTTTTCCAAATGTGTAAGCAATAGGAAGTAGGTCAAATTCATATTTATAGAATGTATCACTCATAATATTTGAGAACTCTGCATCAGGGTTTTCGTTTCCATTAAACATTGTTCTAACATATTCTCTTGCTCTTGCATTTACACAGCCTTCGACAACAAAATACTCTTCACCAGTTGGGTAAACATCAACAATTCTGACAAAGAAATCGGTGTTTGTTGGAACAGAATTTTGTCCCTCAATTTCTGATGAGGCATAAATTGTAGCTTTAGGAAATCCTATTATACAAAGTGAATCGGCGATAGTTTCGGAAGTGAATTTAACAACTCCTTCATGGTTCATTGTATAATTTACAAAATCGGGATGAGCTAAATTCATTTGTCCTTGACTATTTCTGGAATTATCGGGAGTTTTTACAGTCATATTTGCACCGCCTACTGTTAAAACAGGATTGTTTGGGTCGTGAGTAAATGATGTTGTCCCTTCTTCGAATTCGGGAGGAAATTGACTTAAATATTGATTGTTTTGAAGATAAAAATTTGTGTATGTTATATTATTGTAAAATGGAAATGAATCAGACTCATACCAGTAATTTCCAAGATTAGAGTTTTCTGGAACTTCATCGTCTATTGGACCAGGAACATAAAATCTTACATTTGCAATATCTTGAAAATATCCCTCTGTATTTGATGGCGGTGGTTCGCTAATGTTTAAAATTGGATCTTCAATTAGTGGTGCATTATATGTATTTGTAAATATGGTGCCATTGTAGTTAATTTCGATAGGAACATTTGGTAGCTCTTGCAATCCGCATAAATATGCAATAAACTCTGAGTATGGAAGAATATAATCTTCAGCAGGTATTCTTACTGAATATTCTGCGCTTAACACTTGCCAATCAGATGCTTCGGGAATAAAAAACTTTGGAGCATTATAGCCTTGTTTTTCGTTTAAAGTAGCTCTAAACCATTTGTAAATTTCCGATTTAAAAATATTTTCTTCTGTGGTTGCAAGATTATCAACATTAGACATGTCGAAGGCAATTACACTTTTAACATTTTCTGGATATGTTATATCTCCTGTTGTTAGGGCAGTAGTTGTTTGATGAGCCCACGGCCCAATTACAAGTTTCTGAAAGGATTTGTTTCCGTGATTATCATTGATGTTATTTACAGTTTGATTATAAGTATGTATTTGTCCGTCAATAAAAATATCCCACCAACCAGTTAAATGATACGTTGGAACATCCATATTAGAGTATCTGGAATGATTTCCATTTATATCGCCCTCTCCTGCCGAATTAACACTTGCTGAACTTGCGTCCATACTGTATCTAAATGCAGAATTGGGATAATATCCCGGAATACTCCCATTAATCGACGAATCTAACATTGTTGCAATGCAAGCAATAAAAGCTTCCTCGGCATTAGTAAGCCCGTAATCAGAAAAACTATGAATTGCATTATCAATACTAAAATCAAACTCATTAAGCTCTTCATCATTTACACTCTGAAGTTGACCACCTACCCAATTATCTACAATGGCTTGTCGATAAACGCCATTTTGAACCATTGTTACCCAATATTGGTCGGCACTAGCTACAATTGGGAATAAGCTTTTTAAACCTGGCTCTTCAGGGTTTATTTTGTGTGCTGCCGCCGCAGTGTATTGAGAATTTCCTGATGCAGACGCACCGTACATTCCAACTGATCCATTACATACTAAAATTGTATCATTTATGCCATCTCTGTTTACATCGTAAATTCGTGTTAAGCTATCAGTAATAAAAACAATGGAATTATAACCATCCTCATGCTTGTTTCCATTTCTAATATCAGAAAAATCTGTTATATCCAAATTATGTTTTATATCTGGATGATAACTATTTTTGTTCCATGAATCGCTATACATTGGATAATATGCTCCCTCTGACGCATAACAACCTCTCATATCTTGCATGGCAAAACAAAACCCTAATATCGACACAACATGTCCATAATCAGAGGAACTATGTTTATTGTAAGGTGTTCTTGTAAACAAAACCGGAAGCTGAAACGGATTGGGATTTATTGCATTATTTATACTATCATAAATAAGATATTGAATACCTCTTGGAATTACTTGCACAGGAGTAGGACCAAGCCCAGGGATATCAATTGTTACCATCATTGAATCTTGCGTGATTGGCAGAAAAACATCTGTTTCTAAATGTGTTCCATCAGGCATTGTAAATTGAACAGATTCTTTTACTGCAAAATCACTAATTTCATCAAGAGTTCCATTAAGAGTTTGCCCAAATAAAGCAGATGCTAGAAATAAAAGATTAAGACAAGTAAATATTGTTTTCATGATTTTATGTTTTTATAAAAGTAATTGTTTTTTTGAAAAACACAAAATAAAAATTTTGAGATTTGAAACATTACACCAAAACTTTTTTTAAGTTGATTTGTTTTGATGTCAAATGTATATCATATAAAAAAATCTTGTTGTATTATTGTACTAATCAATCTTTAGACAATTCCAAATTGGTTTAAGTTCTTTTTGTATGCTCTGCATTACCGTATGTTTACGAAATAAACTAATAATAGCATCTCCGATTTTATCATTTCGGATATGGTAAATATAAGGGGTAATCTTTATTTACTCATCCATTGCCACGCAGGTATGGCTCTTATTATTAATTTTTCTTTTTTAAAAGTATCTGTTTGATTTTGTGTAATAATATAAGCTTCTTCTTTTTTAAAAAACTCCATTACCTCAAATAAACCGTTTACTTCTCTGTCTATATTTAAACTGTTAATTTCAGTACATACTTGATATAATTCATTGGGAATCCCTCCACTTGTGGTTATAAAATCACATTCGCCATTACCTTGAAAATAAAAAATTTCTTTCCCTAGTTTTCTTAAATACAAATAAACTATATTTTCTAAAATATGTCCATCATTAGGTGAAAAAACAATTTTATTCTGGTGATAAATTCCTAAATCTAACACATAAATTTTTTGTGGATTTCTCAACTGTTTTTTTAGTGAATAATCATATAAGGGTACAAATTCTATCAAATAAGCATCTTTTAGATATGAAAAATAATCTAAAATAGTGGTATTTGATTTTATGCCAAACATTCCTTTTAACTTATTGGCTGAAACTAAATTACCAATATTAGACAGTAAATAAACTGTCAATTGTCGCAATGAATTTACATCACGAATATTATGCCTTATAGCAATATCTCTAATTAAAATATCGTCTAACAAATTATTCAAATATTTATTATAATTAGTACGTAAATAATCGGGCATGCCACCTTTTTGGGCATATTCTTTAAAAGTTTCTTCGTTTGCTTTCATTTTTTTAAATTGTAAAAACTCGGTATAAGAAAACGGAAATAACTCCGTCGAAAAATGTCTGCCTGTGAGATGTGTCCCCAATTCTTTACTTAACAATGAGGCATTTGAACCTGTAATATAAACCAAAAAATCTTCTCGGAGAAGTTGATTTACAAAAATTTCCCATCCCTCTACTATTTGTATTTCATCAAAAAACAAAACCTTAGTGTTACGAGCAATAATTTCGGTATATAAACGCTCTAAGTCGTTACTTACTATACCTGCCAAACGTGGATCTTCAAAATTTAGAAACAAAGATTCGGTAGAAGAAATTTGATTTTTCACTTGCAATTGGAGTGTACTTTTACCACATCGTCGTATTCCAGTAATAATACTGGCAAAGCCACTTGCTTGTGGAAGCTGGGGTAACAACTCCCGTTCAACACCCGTATCTTTTGATGTATAACCAAATTGCTGACTATCTATTACTGTTGCAAATATTTGTTGT
>JAQVOR010000020.1:0-28661 GCA_028702535.1 Bacteroidales bacterium | reverse complement strand
TTTTAATATCGTATGCAAATTATTCGCATTTCAGATTTCTTTAAGTTTTTCGTTTTTTTATTAAGTTTAACACAACTAGAATCATTTTTAATTGTTTATGCCCAAGAGGGCAAATATATTATGCCACTTTGATATCAAAACGACCTAAATAAATTTAAAATATTATTTTGTTTTACAATCTTTAAATTTTCAGCATAGCACCAGATACGGTTAAAATTTTAAGATTGTAAAACGGAAAAAGATAAAGAATTTATCGGGTGTTTTGGTGTGATTTTAGTATTATAGCCCGTTAGGGCTTTAATATCAGTAAAAAAACCAACCACACTAGAATCAATTTGTCCAGAGGACATATACAATATTTCCTCATGCTAATATTAAAAAAAAGTATGCGTTTGCCCTGTACAGTTTAAACCTTTATGCAAAATATCAGCATAATTGCATTATCTTTGTGCCTTTAATAATATTATCCCATTTTGATTTATGTTAAATAATCTTTGCAAGACGACTTTAAAAATGGTAGTTTTCTTTCAATCACGCAAGATTTTAAATGGGATATAAACAAATAATTATGCAATTTAAAGAATTAAAAATAATTGAGCCAATTCTAAAGGCACTACACGATGAGCAATATTCAGTACCTACATCAATACAAGAAAGAGCAATTCCATTAATATTAGATAGAAAAGATGTATTAGGGAGTGCGCAAACAGGTACTGGTAAAACAGCCGCTTTTGCTATTCCTATCCTTCAGCATCTCTTTCTTGAGCCTCAACGACAAAAAGGACAGCTTAAAATTAGAGCTTTGGTAATAACGCCTACTAGAGAATTAGCTATTCAAATTGAGGAAAGCTTTTCAACTTATGGCAAATATACTGGAATAAGGAATACTGTAATTTTTGGAGGTGTAACTCAAGGTACACAAACACGTGCTCTTAGTAGAGGCGTAGAAATCCTTGTTGCAACACCCGGAAGATTATTGGATTTAATGGATCAGGGTTTTGTTAGATTAAATGACATCGAATATTTTGTGTTGGATGAGGCTGACAGAATGTTGGATATGGGCTTTATTCATGATATTAGAAAAATAATCGCAAAATTGCCAACCAAACGACAATCCCTGTTTTTTTCGGCAACGATGCCAGATACAATAGTTGAACTTTCTCGAAAAATTTTAAATAATCCAGTAAAAGTTGATGTAAGTCCAATTTCTTCAACTGCCGATACGCTGCAACAATATCTGTATTATACCAACAAAGACAGCAAAAGAGATTTGCTTCTTCATATTCTTGAAGATAGCGACATTGATCAAGTACTGTTATTTTCCAGAACAAAACATGGATCAGACAAAATTGCAAAGTATTTATCGCAGAACGAAATTAGAACAGCAGCTATTCATGGGAATAAATCTCAAAATCATCGACAAAAAGTTTTAAAACAATTTAAAGATAGAGAATTGAGAGTGCTAGTCGCAACCGATATTGCAGCAAGAGGAATTGACATTGAGAAATTAAAATATGTTATTAATTATGATATTCCAAATGTTGCTGAAACTTATGTTCATAGGATTGGTAGAGCAGGTAGAGCAGGCGACACTGGTATTTCTATTTCTATTTGCGATCCAGAAGAAAATGCTTTTATAAGAGATATTGAAAAATTAATTAGGCAGAAAATAGAAATCGTAAATGATAATCCTTTTCCACAAACAGACAAGCCAATGACTGCAAAGGAAAAATCGGCATTCGAAAAGGAAAAAACCTTAAAAAAACAAGAGTTTTTTGCTGCACGAAATAAAAATAAAAGAAAACCAAATACAGCAAAGTCTAATTGGAGAAATAAATAGATAGTATATGGACGAGTTTTTAAAAGAAGCAATTATTGAAGCAAAAAAAAGTCTTCAGGAAGGTGGAATTCCAATAGGATCAATTTTAGTTTATAATGGAAAAATTATTGGTAGAGGGCATAATCAAAGAGTTCAGAAAAAAAGTGTGATATTACACGGAGAAATGAATGCTTTAGAAAATGCAGGAAGGCAATCTGCTTCTGTTTATAAAGAATGTGTTCTTTATACTACACTTTCTCCATGCTCAATGTGTTCTGGAGCAATTTTATTATACGGTATTCCAAAAGTAATTATAGGCGAAAATCAGACATTTATGGGTTCTGAAAAATTGTTGAAAGATAATGATGTCGATGTGATAGTATTGGATAATAAAGAGTGCATTAATTTAATGGAAAACTTTATTAATTCCAATCCAGATTTATGGAATGAAGATATTGGTCAAGTATAAAAACAAATCACAATAGTAAAGTCAATTACTTTTGTGACTTGTGTTAGTGATAGAAAAATCAATCTTTATGAAACAAAAGTGTTATAATATAAAGGTAAGATTAGGAAAAAATACAGGAAAAGGGGTAAGCGAAAGTTTACCTCTTTTTTTTTTACCTGTCAATTTTTGTTTACGCTAATGTTAACAAACAAAACCTAAGATTGCAAGTTTTGACGAGGTTTTTGAGAAAATTAGCGTTGAAATAGAAAATGGATTTAAAAATTTAAGGTAATATTAATAAGATTTTATTGAACAAATTAAACCAAAGTTGGTTAAAAGACCAAATTGATATGTAATTTATGAGACCTTTGTTTTTAGCCTTACTTTTAATAGTTTCGAGTTATATTTATACTCAAGAAATTCCAAACAATAGTTTTGAAACATGGTTTACTGCTACAGAAGGACACGAAGATCCCGAAAACTGGAGTACTGCCAATACAACAACCAACGTTTTTCCCGTTAATAAGATAACCACAACAAAAACTGATGATGCTTATGATGGTAGTTATGCAGCCAAACTAACATCCCAAGCTGTTCTCACATTTGTGGCTCCAGGGTTTATTTCATTAGGTAATGTTAATATTAATATCTGGACGCAACAAGCAAGTATTACTGGAGGTATCAATTTTAATTTATTTCCTGAAAGACTAACAGCTTATTATAAATACTCTCCTGCTGAAGGCGATTTTTTTAGATTTGGAATGTGGATGCTTAGAGATGACGGCTCAGATGTGCCTGATACTGTTGCAACTGCATTGTATAATGGCTATGATGAAATGTCAGAATATACTTATCTTAGTATTAATGTAGAATACTGAAATGAATTTCAGCCCGAAATTCTTAATATAATTGCAATCTCATCAAATCCAGATAATCCTGCTGCTGGCAGTACTTTAATTATTGATAAAATTGAACTCGAATATTCAACTGGGATTATCGAAAATTTATCAGATAAACTTTCTTTGTTCCCAAATCCAACTACAGATTCTTTTAAAATAAATGATTGTTTTATTGGTTCAAAACTCACTATATTCGATGCGATTGGTAGAGAGGTTTATTTAGTAAACAACTATAATGGTGAGCAAATATTGACAAGTGAGTTACCTTCTGGACAATATTTAGTGAAAGTTAATAAAAGTGGAATAAATCATACTCAGAAATTAATAGTTTATTAAAATGAAGCGATTTTTAATTTTTTTATCATTCATAATTGTAATAATATTTAGTGCTTGTGATACCACAGCTCCCATTGAAATCCCTGAAGATAACCCAACAAATATTGCTCTTGCAGGAGGTAATTTTGATACCTGGGTGGAGTTTTCACAGGGCGAATTAACTTATTTTAAACCAGCTGGAGATTGGTGGGATGGACTTAATTATCTTGCAGTAATTGGTGGTCCAATAACTTATGAGCGAACTTCGGATGCATATCAAGGAGCCTATGCTTTGCGATTAGAAACAAAAGCTTGGGGCGAAGATCTTACAATTCCTGGTATTCTTGCTTCAGGTTATTTTGATCCCGATGAGACAATAGGCGAAAATTTAATTATCGGTAAACCTTACGATAAAAATCCAACTCAATTTAATGGATTTATAAAATATCTACCTGCCGAAAATGACACTCTTGTAATTTTTCTGGCTCTTACGAAATATAATGCTGAACTTAAACTAAGAGATACTATTGCTACAGCTGAATACACGAATACAGCAACTATGGAGACTTATACTCCTTTTAATATCGATATTAATTACACGCACCAAACTACTCCAGATAGTATTCATATTATTTTATTATCTAGCGTTTCTGGTAAAGAAATGAAAGGACATAATGGATCTGTATTGTTTGTTGACGAATTAAGTTTTACTTATGAATAAAAAAATATCTGTAATAATTTTATTGTTTTTTATTGCTTTTAATTTACATGCTCAGATTGCTCTGACCTCAGGTTTAAATATGGGCGGAGCTGTTCCCAAAGAATCTGTTGAGGGTTCTTCTGCAAGTCTTTTGCCTGGAGCATATTTAGGACTTTCAAAAGAAATGGATTTGGGGCAAAAATTATATTTATCTCCAGAGATAAGTTTTGAATTTAAACATTTTGGATATTCCTCAATACAGAAAAAGGACACCATGGTTGTATCAGAAGTTGCTGGTATTATGGCAAATATACCAACTTACTACAATGCTAATATCTCAGGTAAATCACGATTCCTCACAATAAATGCTGATATTCCTTTAGGCTTTTCAATTGGAGAAAAACTATCAATATTATTTGGCGTTTATGGAAATTATAAAATATATAAATCAGACCAAATTAATGTACATGTTCAGATTGGTGAAGGTGGTCTTATTCCTGATGTTGATAGTGCATATAACAATAAAGCAAAAGTTAATAATTTAGAAGGTGGTTTGATGTTAGGAGGGAAATATAGTATTAATGAAAACTTATCACTAAATTTAACTGTATATAGAGCTTTATCCAGACATTATGTTCTAGGTACAATATCAAATGATAGTGGACAAGATATTCCGTTTTATTTTACTATGTTCCGAATAGGAGTAAGATGGTTAATTATTTAATAGGTTTGTTTTTTGAAAACTTAAACAACTGTTTGCCAATTAAATAAGCAAAAACAAGTCCTATAAATACAAAATAAAAGTCTGTGCTTGTAGTTCCAAAGCTATCAATTTCGGAGGCATCTAATGAATCTCCACCAAGTTTAAATGATAATACTGCCATTGCATTATTAAAAAAGTGAGCAAAAATTGCAGGCCATAATGAGCCACTGTAATAAACCAAATATCCAAATAATACGCCTAAAATTACTCGTGGGATAAATCCATAAAATTGAAAATGAACTGCTGAAAAGATAATTCCAGCTAATAATATTGCTAAATGAGGTTTTTTTGTCCACACAATTAAATGCTTTTGTATTATACCTCTAAACAAAAATTCTTCTCCTATGGCAGGCAACAAAGCCATTAATAATAAATTTATCAATAATTGCCCAACACTAGAACCTTTAAGCATTATTTCGGTCATTTTTTTGCCAGACTCTTCCATTTCCATTAAGCTTTGTTCAAGACCAGACAAGCTTTCGGGTAGTTGTAATGAGCTGTTCCAAACAATTATTATATTCATTGCCGGAAGTATTGCAAAAAAGAATAATATTGTAAAAATATAATACGAAATCTTGGGTGATGTGTTTAAATACAGATACTTAGATATTTTATCACCAAATAATTTTGCGATTATAAGTGCTGGAACCACAAAAGTAAATATCGCAGAAATAAATTGTAATAATTTCACTGTATTATAATCGGCTGTAGTTTTTGCTTCTGATAAACCTGATTCAATAATAAGCTCTAGATTAACAAGCATTCCTACTAATCCAGCTAAAACCTGACCAATAAGCATAGAAGCTAATATCACAAATAAAATGATGGCAGTTTTTTGGTAATAATTATATTCCTTAATCGTATTAGATATATTCATTATTGTAAAAAAGTTCAAGTGTACTGTCTCCAAACGTTGTGGTTCTAGACTTTACACAACTAATACTTGGAGATTTTACTCCTTTAATAAATAATTGATTTCCTGTAAATACTAAAGCTTTGTCCCAAAGGTCCATTGAAATAAAACTTTCAAGAGTTTTTGCACCCCCTTCGACAACAAGCGATTGTATTTCAAGCTCAAATAAGACCTCTAAAATTTGCGGAATTATATTTTGCGAAAAATCAAGTTTAATATATGAAACATTTCCGCTATTTTCATCTTTAACACTATTAAAAACTATTGTATGAGCTTGATTATCAAATACTTTATACGATTTGTCTAACTGGCAATATTGGTCAATTGTAATTCGCACAGGATTTCTTCCAGCCCATTTTCTGGCAGTTAATTGCGGATCATCTAATATTATTGTATTTGTACCCACCATAAAAGCATCTTCTTCTGTTCTTAACTTATGAACTATAGTTTTACATAATTCGTTTGTAATCCATTCAGCTTTTGTGTCTTCATTGGGGTCTCGCATATAATCAATAAAACCATCAAGAGTTTTTGCCCATTTTAGAATAATATATGGACGGTTTTTTTGATGATATGTATAAAATCTATCATTTAGTTTAAGACATTCTTTTTCGAGAACACCTGTAATAACTTCAATATTCGCAGATTTTAATATCTCAATTCCTTTTCCTGCAACCTGAAAATACGAATCAATGCTTCCAACAACGACTTTAGGGATTCCCAGTTCAACAATCATTTTTGCACAACTTGGAGTTTTCCCAACATGAGCACAAGGCTCCAGCGAAACATATAATGTCGATTGTTTTAATAATGATTTGTCATAAACAGATTTTACTGCATTTACCTCTGCATGAGATTCTCCATATTTACGATGATATCCTTCTCCGATAATTAAACCTTTATGCACAATAACAGAGCCTACCATAGGGTTTGGAGAAACATTTCCCATTCCTCTTCCTGCAAGCTGAATGCATCTGCGCATAAACTTTCTATCTTCTCTGTCAATCACAATACAAAGGTAAGATTTAATTTAAAAGCCCAATTCTCAATTTCTTTGGTTCTCGAATATGGACCATATCTGTAATAGACACCTAAGCCAAATCCGTTAAAACTCATTTTAAGTATTTGATTAAGTTGTATGCCCGATTCAAAATATCCCTTATTCATTGTTTTTGCAAAATCGGTATTGTCAGAGTTGGTTATTCTGGTATTGTCTCCCCAACCTGCAGCAGAAACTATAACAATTTTAGGTTGCCATTTTGGCGTTTTAAACAGTAAACTTCCAAAATCGTGTCGAAAATATACAGATGCAAATCGGTCAGAAATAAATTCGTTAATTCTCATTGTGTTAAAACTATTATCAATATTTAACCATGAGTAAGAACCAGTTCCATAGTACATTTCACCGTAAGGAATATGTCCGTCAAGATATGCTCCGCTTAAAGTAAGATAAGAATCTCCAATATGTCTGAATGCAAATTTCTTTGAGATTTTTGCCTCCAATTTTAAATAATCATATTCACCATCAAGATACTCAATGCCTTTTATAATATTCGCATAGATAACAGGATGTTTTGTTCCCATACTTAACAAATTTCCTTTTGGAGTTTGGAGAAATTTTTCTTTATAAGCATATCGGACATATAGACCTACTTCGGAAGTACAATAGTGAAGAGGGAATGCTTCGTGAAAACTATATCTGTCAGGATTTATTATGTTTTTATTCTGATAATCAAATCTTAAATCAGCTTGTAAATAACGTAGTGCCGAAAATTTAAAAGATCCGTAAAACAATTGAATAGAATCCATTTCGCTAAGGAAAAAATCTCTTGTTGATTGCAAACTTATTCTTGCAATATCGTTATAAAAATGATGCTCATCGCTAAACTCCAAGTCTTGTTTATAACCTAATTTTAATCTTGTTGTTGCTTTTTTGTCAAGGATAAATTCTAAAGATCCTCCATATTTTAGAGCTTTATCTCGAAATCCGTAGCCAACATATCCCCCAATCGACATCCATTTTAGCATTTTATGATTTGTTGCTAACGACAAGCCTGTTCGGTATCCTTCATATTGATTATACCACAATAGTGAGGTAGGATCGAGATTCACAAATTTTATCGGAATGTATCCAGCAGCTATAATATCGACAACATCCATGGCTCTATCAAGATTTGCTTCTTTGCCAATACTATCAATAACTTTATATGTTCTTTTGTCTTTGGCTGTAAGTGTGTCTTTTCTGTAAGTACTCCAAAAAACACTATCTTTTTTCGCTGCACCATCGCTTACGACAACACCTATTTGGCTAAATTCGCGACGTTTATAATCTGGATTTAAACTAATATCGCTAATATAACTTTTACCAATTCCGACTAAGGGCAAATAATTACTGCTAGTGCCTCCAGTTGTAACTGCTGCGGAGTTTTCGCCAATCTGTAATATATTCATTACAAGATCAGTATTTAATTGCACAGGAAACCATTGAACAGAGTCTATCAAGTCATATTTTTGTTGAATATTAATATTAAAAGCACCTGTTGGCTCATAAGGTTTGGCATTTACATTTTGTATTGCATATCCATGCGAATTAACGTGTAAAACTCCTTGTAATCCTTCAAAATTTTTGCCTTTTAATGGACGATACGAAATTATAAAAATCGTATCAGCAGCCTCGTTGTACATTGTATCTTCAATAAGAAAAAAGTATTTATTTGTGCTTCCCTTACTAATTGGACTAAGATATTTTTTATCCAACAAATTTATAAAATCCTTATAAAAAGAAAATGATTGAAATTGACTTGTAAGTAGCGTAAAAGCAGGAGTTTTTAAGCCCGACATTTTATGTGCAAGTACATCTTCTTGGTTATTATCAGGATATTTGAATTTTCTTTCTGCAACAGATTCTGTGATAAACAAATGTTGCTCATCAAAAAATTCCATCATAGTTTTTTTTGGCTTTATTGTATCATTCGCAACACTATCAGTAGGAACAGTATCTTTTGAAAAACGCTCAATATCTCGAGTATCAATGGTAAAATACATTTTGTTATATGATATGTACGAAAACGAACGCATTTTTTCAGGATTATTTTTGTCGGAATTTTCAATAACAGCATTAATAATTCTGTGAGCTGGATTTATACCGGGTAATATTGTAACTTCATCAAGTTGATAAGCATCTTGGTCCAAAGATATTTCGATATATGATTTTTTTGTAATCTCGTTTTGGGAAACTGTCTTTGCTTGATAACCCAAATAACTAATTTTGAGAAACTCTATTTTCTCTTTTGAATTTATATGAAAATAACCGTCAAGATCGCTTGTTGTTCCTTGATTTGAGGAGTTATATATTATATTAACAAATGCCAGAGCTTCTCCACCTTTTGCATCAGTAATTCGCCCTGATAACTTGTTTTGCGAATAAGTACAAAAGGCTTGCGAAATTAAAATAATAAATATGATGGTTTTTTTTAGCATAATGTTTGCAAATTTAAACTAATTTATGAGATAATATTAAGAAATATAGTTAAACAAGTTTACGATCATCAAAGAGGGACATTGAAGATGTAAGAGGCATCTACAACAAAATTACGACAACACACAATGTGTCGCCGACTTTATTCCTCATATTAAAATCTTATTTCGACCGTTAGAGAGAAATCTGTTTAAACATAACTAAAAGGCATATTAATATAATTACACATTATCAGACAAAGAACCTAATTATTGGTTGTTTGGTGAAAGTTTTGATTAATAATGCCAACGCTTTATTATTTCAATTAAATTACTTGGTTTAAGATTAATCCCAGAGATTACAATATCAGCTTGTTTATAATATTTTTCTCGGTCTGCTAGTAAAAGTTCTATTTTTTGTTGTAATTCGTGTGGGGATAATCCTGTTATGAGTGGTCTTTCTGTTTTTGAATTTAACAATCTGTTGCATAATGCAGTAGCATTTAATTCAATGTAGACACTAATCCCAAGTGTTTTAATTAAATCCATGTTATTGTTAAAGCAAGGTGTTCCACCGCCACAAGAGAGAATAAAATTATCTTTAGATATAAATTCAGTTAGTTCTTTTGATTCCATATTTCTAAAAACAGTTTCGTCAAAATTTGTAAAAATTGATGGGATACTCATCTGATATTTTAGCTCAATATATTGGTCTAAATCATAAAAATTAAGGTTTAAGCGATTAGCCAGTTTTTTTCCGAAAACTGTTTTACCGCTTCCCATAAAACCTATCAAAATTATTTTCATGTTATACTATAAGGCTAAAATCCCAAACTCATTTGTGTATCGTCAGGTGGAGGTTTTTTTCCTTTGTCTTTTTTATTTTTTTGTATATCCTGCTTTTCTTCTACACCTTTTTCTTTTGTTTTTGGAATGTCCGATTCTTCTTTAGTTTTGATTTCTTTATTTTCCTTAACATCTGCATCTTTGTCTTGTGGTTCAGATATTTCTAATTCTATCACATTATCAGATATTTCGGTTTGATCTTCAACTTCTTGTTCATTGTCATCGTCAATGCCCTCGTCATCCTCGTTGTCAGAATTTTCTGTTTCTTTTTCAAGAGGTTCTATAAATATGATTTCTTTTGTTTCGAATGTCGTAATTCTTTTACCTCTTGCTTTTAATCCTTTGATGGCTATAAACTCTTCAGCATCAATCAATTCTTCTTCACGCTCGACATGTTTACCACCAAAAATTAATTTTAATTGAGGGAACTCATCATCCGAAATATCTACGAGATATGAGCCTTCGGTTTCTCCTATAAAAATTTGTTCTTTAATTGCATCCTCAATAATAAAACGTTTTAGATAGAAAAACTCTTGCTCAGAATCATAATGTATTGCAGTAAAGACTTTATCGGCTTTATATTTTTCTAATATTTTGATATTCTCTTCGTAATGATTAGACAGGTCAAAATTAGTTAAACGGCAAACGCCGTCTTTTGTAACAACAAGAATTTTATCATCTCCCGAAAACTCACCAAGGAATCTGCCTCTATTATCTGCATTAAGTCGTAATACTTCCTCATCAAACCAAATTTTGCGTCCACCAAGTGTTGAAACGCCTTCTTCTTTTAAACTAAGTTTATGAATATCATTTTTTGTTAAAATATTTCCTTGAGCATTTCGTCCTTTAATTGCAACATCAGCAAAATCTTGTTCCAAAATTAGTTTGCGAAGTTTTGGTTTTGGTTTTAAGAAGACTTTTACTATTTCGGCTTCTCCATTAGGATTAGCAGTAAAATACAATACTCTGGAGCCATCTTCTCCTTTTGTAAGATCGTATTCTTTGTCTCTAGTAACAGAAGTTACGTTAAAACGTTTGATGTACGAAGTACTCGTTCTCCCATGGCGATAAACCACGTTATAAATTGTGCGTTTATCATTTCTCTTAAAAACATCAACGTGTAAAATATCTTTTCCAAAAAATGCTTTATCGGCGACTTTGGACACTATGTATTTTCCATCTCTTCGAAAAACGATAACGTCATCAATATCTGAACATTCGCAAATATATTCTTCTTTTTTTATTCCATATCCTACAAAACCTTCTTTAAGGTTTGCATACAGCTTTTCGTTTGCGACTGCAACTTTTGTAGTATCTATTGTATCAAAATTTCTTATTTCAGTTTTCCGTTCGCGACCTTGTCCGTATTTCTTTTTAATGTTTAGATAGTAGTTGATTGCATAACTTGTAAGGTTTTCAAGATGATTTTGAATTTTTGCAATTTCTTCGAGAATTTGATTTAAATCTGCTTCGGCCTTATCACTATTGAATTTTAATATTCGTTTCATTCTGATTTCAAGCAATCTTAATAGATCATCTCTATTAATTTCTCTAACCGTCTTAAGTTTGTGTTCTATTGCTTTAGCATGGATAAAATCAATGGCCTCATCAGTTGTTTTAGAGTTTTCGTAAGCTTTTTCCTTATAAATACGTTGTTCAATAAACCATTTCTCTAAAGATTGATTATGCCAGGCCTCTTCTAACTCCGATTTTTCGATTAAAAGCTCTTGCCTTAGTAATTCTACAGTATTAGAAACTGATAGTTGTAAAATTTCACTAACTCCAATAAATCTTGGTTTATCATCTTCAATTACACAAGCGTAAGTTGATAGAGACACTTCACATTTTGTAAATGCATATAAGGCATCAATTGTTTTATCAATAGATACTCCAGGTGGCAGATATATTAAAATTTCTACATGCTCTGCGGTGTTATCATCAATTTTTCTAATTTTTATTTTTCCTTTTTCATTAGCTGAGATAATAGAGTCGATAATAGATGATGTTGTTTCGCCAAAGACAATTTCACGAATAGCAAGTGTTCTTTTATCAATTTTTTCGATTTTAGCTCTTACGCGAACTCGTCCACTTCGCATACCGTCGTTATATCGGCTAAATTCAGCCATTCCTCCAGTAGGAAAATCGGGATAAATTTCAAATGGCTCGTCTTTGAGAGTGTTTATACAAGCATCAATTAGTTCATTAAAATTATGAGGAAGTATTTTAGAGGCAAGACCTACCGCAATTCCCTCAACTCCCATAGTAAGTAATAATGGGAATTTTACTGGTAATGTTATTGGTTCTTTGTTTCGTCCATCGTAGGATGATTTCCAGAATGTTGTTTTTGGATTAAAGACAACTTCAAGAGCAAATTTTGTAAGTCGAGCTTCAATATAACGAGAAGCCGCTGCCGAATCACCAGTAAAAATATTACCCCAGTTTCCTTGACAATCTACAAGAAGGTCTTTTTGACCAATTTGAACTAACGCATCTCCAATTGATTGATCGCCATGTGGATGATATTGCATAGTGTGTCCAATGATGTTGGCAACTTTATTGTATCGACCATCGTCAAGCTGTTTCATTGCATGTAAAATACGCCTATGCACTGGTTTGAGACCGTCATAAACATGTGGTACGGCACGTTCAAGAATTACATAAGAAGCATAATCAAGAAACCAATCTTGATACATGCCTTTTAGTCGAGTTATTTTTGGTTCAGCAGATTCTGTTATTTCGGTTGTTTCAAAATCTCCATTCTCGTCATTTATATCATTTATGTTATTTTCGTCGCTCATAATCAGTCTTGTGATAATTCCTCTTCAACTCTTAGATTGTTAATAATAAATTCTTGTCTATCGGGAGTATTTTTTCCCATAAAGAACTCAAGTAGGCCACTAATGCTGTCTGCTTTAGATAGTGTTACAGGGGCTAATCGTATGTCTTTGCCAATAAAGTTTTTGAATTCGCCTGGGGAAATCTCACCAAGTCCTTTAAATCTGGTTATTTCAGGATTGTTTTTTAATTTTTTGATAGCCGCTTCTCTTTCGACATCATCGTAACAATAAATTGTTTCTTTTTTGTTTCGTACTCTAAAAAGAGGTGTTTCCAAAATAAACAAATGCCCTCGTTTTAAGAGATCTGGAAAAAACTGTAAAAAGAAAGTGATTAGTAGTAATCTGATGTGCATTCCGTCAACATCGGCATCGGTTGCTATTACAACATTTTGATATCTGATATTCTCGATACCCTCTTCAATGTTTAAGGCTGCTTGCAAAAGATTAAACTCTTCATTTTCGTAAACAACCTTTTTAGACATTCCATAGCTGTTAAGTGGTTTTCCTCGCAAACTAAAAACTGCCTGTGTGCTTACATTTCTTGATTTTGTGATTGATCCGCTTGCAGAATCGCCCTCGGTAATAAAAATTGTTGACTCAAATCTTTTTTCGTCATTTGTGTTATAATGAATACGGCAATCTCTAAGTTTTTTATTATGAAGACTAACTGTTTTAGCTCTTTCGCGTGCAAGTTTTTTTACTCCTGCAATTGCTTTACGTTCCTTTTCCGAAGAGAGTATCTTTTTTTGAAGTATGTCTGCATGTTCTGGATTTTTATGTAAGAAATCATCGAGACGTTTCATAAAATCAAAAATGTAGTTTCGTACACTAACACCGTCTGGAGACATATCACGAGAGCCAAGTTTCGTTTTTGTTTGAGATTCAAAAATCGGCTCTTCTATCCTAATACTAATGGCAGCAATTATTGATTGTCTAATATCAGCGGCATCGTAATCTTTACGGTAAAAATCACGAATTGTTTTAACATAAGCCTCGCGAAATGATGATAAATGTATCCCACCTTGCGTAGTGTTTTGACCATTTACAAATGAATAATATTCTTCATTGTATTGTTTACCATGAGTTATCGCTATTTCAAGATCTTCATCTTTTAAATGTATGATAGGATAAATTTCTTCTTGATTAAGATTTTCCTCTAATAGGTCAAGTAATCCATTGCGTGAAAAGTATTTTGTTCCATTAAAATTAATCGTTAATCCAGCATTAAGATAAACATAATTTCTTAGTAGTGGCTCTATGTAATCGTTAATAAAATTATATTTGCCAAACACCTCATCATCGGGGGCAAATACTACTAGAGTACCATTCTTTTTATCTGGGGCTTTATAGCTGTCATCTGAAAGGAGGTTACCTTGCGAAAACTTAGCTATGCGAGCTTCTCCTTCTCGATAGGCTGTTATGTTAAATGATTTCGAAAGTGCATTTACTGCTTTTATTCCTACCCCATTAAGACCTACAGATTTTTTAAATACTTTTGAGTCATATTTTGCTCCAGTATTCATTTTTGAGGCAACATCAACCAATTTACCAAGCGGTATGCCTCGTCCATAATCTCTGATAGTAATTGAATTATCTTCGAGTTTAATGATAATAGTTTTACCGAAGCCCATTGCATATTCATCAATTGAATTGTCAAGGACTTCTTTTATAAGAACATAAATACCATCATCGCGAGATTTCCCATCTCCAAGTTTTCCAATATACATCCCAGGACGCTTACGGATATGTTCTTGCCAGTCAAGCGTTTTTATGCTATCTTCGGAATAATTTCCAATCATTTCTATAGTTTTATTCATTGTGTTGCAAAAATATACTAATAAAAATTATAAATTGCAATATATACAAGCAAAATATTAACATTTTTTGGTTGAAAGAAGAAAATAGCTGAAATATGATAGGGGTTTAGCTTACAATCTAACGAAAATGACCAGTTTTTACGAATTTGATAACTTTTGTTCGAGATTTTTTTCTAAATACTAAAGCCAAATGATCTAACTCAAGACTTATTGTGTCTGTTTCGTTGCCAAGTAATGTGTGTTCAGGTTTGATAAGTCCATCATTATCGCCTTCAATTAAAAGATTATAACCTTTCTTTTTACCACGTTTTCCAATAATAATTCCCATTTCTGTGTTACACGGTATAGGTAGTTGATTTGCATAAGATGTAGAATCGGTTTCCATTTTTTTAACATTAGGACCTAATAGTTTGTGAAACATATTTTTTGATTTAAAAAAATCTGCAATATCAGCTCCTTGATTTGGCGGCGAAATCATCACAATCCGATATATAAGAGGAAAAGCAGTATCTGTATCCGAATATTTTAACATTGCTCGCACAACTAATCCACCCATCGAATGCGTAACAAATGAAACAGAATCAAGGTTTTCTTTTATAATATCCAAATAGAGTTTTTGTGCGATCGTATCCAAGTCTGTATATAAACCAGGATATGCATAATTTTCTGTGTTAAATCCTTCTTTTTTTAAATCTTTGTCAATTTTTCGCATTATTGATTTTGGATTTGCATAACCATGAAGTAAAAATACTTTATATTGAGCAAAGCCACAATAACAAATTATGCTTGTGAATAAAATTAATAAAATTAATCGTTTCATATTATTTGGCAAACTCTTAGTTTTTTATTTACAAATTTATTAAAATAAAACCCGATAGATAATCTAACTATCGGGCAAATAAAATATATAAAGTTGAGGTTTTACTTTTTAATCATTTTTTTAGAATCAATATTTTTTCCGCCGTAAATAAGACAAACAAAATAAACTCCGTTTTGTAAGTCGTATGTTTCAATGTTAATTTTTTTTATTCCTCCGCTTACAGGTACAGATTTTAGTTTTACGCCAGCAAAATTATAAATTGCAATTTCAGCTGTAGCATCTTCTGGAATATTATACCAAATTACGGCAAAGTCAATTACTGGGTTAGGAGCAGGTGCCGATATTTTATAAAGCTCGGGATAATCAGATTGCCCATAATACGAAAAATCATAATTAACAGGATTTGGAACACTCGAAAAAGCAAACCCTGAAAACAAGATTAAAATTATCAATATGTTTATTGTTTTTCTCACAATACCTTTATTTACAAAAAGTGTTCCTAAATATTTTATTGTTTTATATTAAAACTTACGCTTTCATAGTATCATACGAAAAAAACTGTGCTGATGTTACAAAATAGTGGAAAATGTTTTTCGAAAGGTGGTTTCGAGACGTTTCAAAAAGGGGTGTCGAGACATTTTAAAAGGAGACTGAGGGTTTTGGCGAGCCAAAACGTCTCGAAGTCTCCTTTTAAAATCCTCAACCGCCTTTTTTTCAATTCAATCTCAATCTCATTCATCATTTTTTTATTAGTAATTTATGCTGTACAATGTAATAAAACGTAGGTGGCTGAGCGATGTGCTGAGCCTGCCGAAGTAGGTTTCGGTCTCAGCCGAAATGTCTCGAAGCCACCTATGCTACACAATATGATGTATATGATAAGCCTGAATATATTGCTGGTTATTATTTAATTCATGCAGATTATTATTAACTATATAATTAATATCCGTGTTATACTTTTTAGCAAATTCGGTAATTGCTCTGATTTTTTGAGTCTTATTAAAGGATTTAAATTTTGCTTCAACTGGGATGATATTTCCTTTGTATGTTTTTATTATAAAATCTATTTCGGTATTATCTTTTGTTCTGTAATAATATATGTTCTTAGGTTTGTGATTTATCAACAGTTGTAAATAAACATAATTTTCAAATATTTGTCCTTTATCTACTCTGATATTAATATCATTAAAACTATTATAAACAATATTTCTTAATCCTGTATCACAAAAATAAATCTTTTTCATTTTAGAAATCTCTTTTCGTCTATTAGATGAAAATGGAGAAAGAAGTTTTATAATAAACATTTGTTCTAAAATACTAATATATTCTTCACATTTAGAATATGGTAAATTAATTGTATTTGCAATTTCGTTGATATTTAGCATATTTCCAATTTGAGAAGATAAAATTTTCAATAACTTATTAAATGCAACAAAATCCTTATTTATAATAAACTGTTTGATGTCTTTCGACAGATATGTTTGATAAATATCGTTAAGTAATTCGATTTTTTCACGAATGTCATGTGTTTTAGCAACTTTTGGTAAACCCCCATAAGTCAAATATTCATAAAAAATTGGTTTAATTTGCGGAAAAAGAACATCAATATTATCATTAACTTTTGTAATCTCATATTTTTGCAGTAATTCAGTATTCTGAAAATTTACATACTCAAGAAAATTTAATGGATAAACGCTGATTACTCGCACTCTACCTGCAAGAGATTCCTTAACATTTTGAATAATATTTAGACTTGAACTTCCACTACAAAGAATTTTTAAATTTTTGTATTTATCTACTAATAATTTAAGCATAGTAGATATTTTGTTAATATATTGAAACTCATCAATTACAAGCAGTCCATTAAGTTCGCTATTAATATTAATGTTCAAGTAACGCTCGATAATTGAAAATTGCACAAATAATTCTGCTGTTTGAATATTTTGTCCATCTAACCAAACTTTTGTTTTGTCTTTAACAAACATTTCCATTAGTGTTGTTTTCCCGACTTGTCTTGCACCTGTTAATATCACGATTGGATTATTAGCAAAGCCATTTTGTATTTTTTTAATATAAGATATACGCTCAATCATAATTCGAGATTTTTAACAAAAGTAATAAAATTCTCGACTTAATGCAAGTTTTTATTTCAAAAAGGGGTTTCGAGACATTTTAAAAGGAGACTGAGCGTTGTGCTGCGATGTGCTGAGCTTTTGTCGAAGTAAGCTTTTGTCGAAGTAGGTTTTGGCGAGCCAAAACGTCTCGAAGTCTCCTTTTAAAATCCTCAACCGCCTTTTTTTCAATTCAATCTCAATCTCATTCATCATTTTTTTATTAGTAATTTATGCTGTACAATGTAATAAAACGTAGGTGGCTGAGCGATGTGCTGAGCCTGCCGAAGTAGGTTTCGGCCTTAGCCGAAATGTCTCGAAGCCCCGGTTTTAACAAACACTAATTAATATATTCTGAACTTATCTCGTTAATACTACCAATTTATTTTTAATTTTGCTTTATGGACGAGAATGAAATAAAATTTTTGGTAATACGCTTTAGTTCAATTGGCGATATTGTTTTAACAACACCGATAGTTCGTTGTCTAAAGCAGCAAGTCGAAGGAGCGGTTGTTCATTTTCTTACTAAGCCAGCTTATGCTTCAATATTGGAATCAAATCCATACATAGACAAAGTACATACTTTGGGGAACTTTCACGCAAGCATTAATGAACTCCGAGACGAAGGTTTTGATTATATTATCGATTTACATAAAAACATCCGTACGTTTAGGTTTAAACACAAACTTAAAATCATGGATTTTTCATTCGATAAATTAAATTCCGAGAAGTTTTTTTTAGTTAATTTTAAGAAAAATAAATTGCCTGATATACATATTGTTGATCGTTATTTTGAATCTGTCAAACTTTTTGATGTTGTTAATGATAAAAAAGGACTTGATTTTTTTATTCCCGAAGATGTTAAGTATGATTTTCATGAGATGTTTCCTGATGAGGTTAAATTTGTAGTGTTTGCAATTGGCGGACAACATACAACTAAACAATTACCAACAGAAAGGATTAAAGAAATTTGCTCAGGAATTAATAATCCTATTGTTCTGTTAGGCGGTAAAGAAGACCAAAAAGTTGGAAAGGAGATATCCGAAAAATTAGAACATGTTTATAATCTTTGCGGAATAACTACGCTTAATGAGTCGGCATATATTGTAACTAAATCTACTGTGGTAATTACGCATGATACAGGCATTATGCACATTGCTGCAGCGTTTAAGAAAGATGTTTTTTCAATTTGGGGAAATACTGTACCAGAATTTGGAATGTATCCGTATTTGGCAGGAGCTAATTCTGAGATTTTTGAAGTTAAAGACTTAAAATGTCGCCCATGTTCAAAAATAGGATTTAAAAAATGTCCTAAAAAGCATTTTGATTGCATGCAAAAACAAGATATTCAGGCAATTATAGAAAAAACAAATAATCTATTAGGTAAATGAAAAAAACTTGCGAAAACTGTGGAAAAGAATTTTCATGTACTCATGACGAAAAGTGTTGGTGTGCAAACTTTGTTATTTCGCATGAATTATCTTTATATTTGAAAGAAAAATTTAAAGATTGTTTGTGTTCTGAATGTTTAGAAAAAAACATTATTAATGAGAAAAAAATATTTAACAATAAAAATTAATTATGTCTGCTGAAACTCTCCAAAAACATATCTCACTATTAGAAGCTCATAACGAAATAATTAGAGTTAAGGAGTTTGTTGATCCAGAACTTGAAATTACTGAAATTGCTGACAGAATAATGAAGCAACAAGCTGGGGGCAAGGCTTTACTTTTTGAAAATACTGGAACTGCATTTCCAGTTTTGATAAATCATTATGGCTCAGATAATAGGATTTTAATGGCTTTAGGATTAAAGTCTTATGATGAACCTGGTGAGCGAATTGATAAAATTTTATCAAAATTAACAGGTGCAACAGAAAGTTTTAAATCAAAACTTGCCTTATTGCCAGAGTTTAAAACCGCTTCTAACTGGATGCCAAAACGTTCATCTAAGAAAGGACAATGTCAAGAAGTTATAATCAAAAATCCTGATTTAAGCATTTTGCCAGTTTTAAAATGTTGGCCGCACGATGGTGGTAGATTTATTACTTTGCCAATGGTAATTACTCAAGACCCAATTACCAAAACTCGAAATGTAGGCATGTATCGAATGCAAATTTTCGATAAAAATACTACTGGGATGCACTGGCATTTGCATAAAGGAGGAGCAGAACATTACAAAAAACATAAATTGGCAGGAACTAAAATGCCGGTTTCGGTAGTGTTGGGTGGAGACCCAGTTTTAACATATTCGGCAACTGCTCCATTGCCCGAAAATATTGATGAATTTATGTTTGCAGGATTTCTTAAAAACAAAAGAGTAAATCTTGTGAAATCAATTAGCAACAATATATATGTTCCTGATTCTACCGATTTTGTTATTGAAGGGTATATCGATCCTAACGAAGAATTAAAACGTGAAGGTCCGTTTGGAGACCATACTGGTTTTTATTCTCTCAGCGATATGTATCCTGTATTTCATGTAACTTGTATTACACATCGAAAAAATGCAGTTTATCCAGCAACTATTGTTGGTGTGCCTCATATGGAAGATTTTTATTTGGGAAAAGCTACCGAAAGAATTTTTCTTAGACCAATTCAAATTGCTATTGCCCCCGAAATAATAGATATTCGATTGCCAAGTTATGGTATTGCTCATAATTTGGTTTTAATCAAAGCAAAAAACACATATAGAGGGCAAAGTTTTAAGATTATGAACGCATTATTGGGTGCGGGGCAAATGATGTTTTCAAAAGTTTTAATTTGTTTTAACGAAGATGTTGACATTCATAACGACAAGGAAGTTTTTGATGCTATTTGTCGAAATATTATTCCAGAAAATAATATAATAATTGGCAAGGGACCCTCTGATGTGTTGGATCACTCTGCATATCAATATACTTACAGTGGAAAATTACTAATTGATGCCAGCGAAGAAAACATAAACGAATTTAACCAGATAAGTCTGAACGAACAAATCGAAAACATAAAATATAATAATCAAAATCTAATTATTATTGGGGCAGATAATAATGATGAGAGTTTTTTGAAATATGCGAAGTCAATTATTGAAAACAATAAAATAGGAGGTAGCAAAATACTTGCAATAATTGATAATTTTGTGAGTTTTGATAATCCTTTTTTATACGCTTGGTACGTGCTTAATAATATTGATCCTTCCCATGATTGTGAAGTGTTTAATAATTGTTTAATAATAGACGCAGGTATTAAAACTGAAAAGAGGAATGGTTTTAATAGACCTTGGCCTAATATTGTATCAATGAATAAAGAAACAATTTCAAAAATAGATAAAAACTGGGGAGAATATTTTAAAATTCCTTTTATAGCATCTCCTTCCAAAAAACTGGAAAGTCTTATTAAAGGAAACTCCGAAATATTTGATTTAAACCAGAATAGCTAATTACTATAAAATTCTTAACATGACAAATAACGATTACGCAATACAAAAACTGATAGATGAGGGGTATGAGTTCAAATCGAAGCAATACATAGAAGAAGGTTTAGAGTTGTTTAAGAAAGGAATGGGAGGTTTTGTAGGGTTTTTTGCTGCAATGCTTGGACTTTTTGTGGTGCTTAATTATATATTAGGTAGCTATTCGGGTTTTATAACAAATTTAATTCAGCCTGCGTTTATAGCTGGAGTTCTACTTGTTGCAAATGATATTTTAATGAATAAAAAGCCTGACTTTAATAGGTTTTTTGACGGATTTAAGTTTTTTCTGCCTCTTTTATTATTGAGTATTGTTACAGGTGTGCTTGTAATGATAGGTTTATTATTCTTAATTATTCCAGGAATTTATTTAAGCGTTAGTTTTTCTCTATCCAATATGTTAGTAGTGTTTTTAGGTTACGATTTTTGGCCTGCGATGGAAATTAGTAGAAAAATTGTAAGTAAAGATTGGTGGAGCTTTTTTAAGTTTTTCTTGATAATTTTCTTAATAAACTTAGGTGGAATACTTGCTTGTGGTGTTGGAGTAATTTTCACCGCACCAGCAACACTTTGCATGACTTATTGTGCATTCGAAGATATTGTGGGAGGAGCAATCCGTAAATACAATATCCCAGAAACACCTAACCAAACAATAGATGAAAATGAATAGAAAATATTTAATATTCCTTATTACATTAAATCTAATATTTATTGGATTTGTTGATGCACAAAAAAACCCAAAAAGTTTTGAATTGCCAAAACTTAAAAGAAGTGAAGAAATTGTTTGTCATAAAGCATATTGTCTTGTTTATAGCGAAGATCACGAACAAGCAAAGTGGGTAGCTTACGTTCTAAAATTGGAGATGCTAAATGGAGATGCAAAAAGAAGTAATAAGTTCAAGGAAGACCCAAAAATTAAAACAAAATCTGCTAACGATAATGATTATAAAGGTAGTGGTTATGATCGAGGACATCTCGCCCCAGCAGGAGATATGAGTTTTTCGGAACAAGCAATGCAAGAATCGTTTTATTATAGTAATATATCGCCTCAGGAGCCAAGTTTTAATCGTGGAATATGGAAAAAACTTGAGTCAGAAGTTAGATCTTATGTAGAGTATTTGAATGAAATATATATTGTTACTGGTCCCGTACTTACAGAAGGCTTACCTGAAATTGGAGAAAATGGAGTTGCCATTCCCGAAGAATACTATAAAGCTGCCTTATTTGTTAGCGATACATGTGTTGAGGCCATAGCTTTTATTATGCCCAATAAAAAAATTAGCTCTGAATCTGTTTATAATTATGCGATAAGCGTTAATGAGTTAGAGAAAAAAACTAAAATAAACTTTTTTCATAATTTACCATTCTTTGTAGAACGTAGTGTCGAAAAAAGAGTTAATATTGAATTTTGGGAAAATTTAAAATAATAAACAACAACTCTCATGGATGAGAATTTTATAATAGCATTTTCTTTAACTTTGTTCGCTGGCTTATCAACTGGGATAGGAAGTTTGATTTCTTTTTTCGCAAGCAAAACAAACACTAAACTTTTATCGTTTAGTTTAGGTTTGTCGGGTGGTGTAATGCTTTATATTTCTTTTGTTGAGATGCTGCCCGAGGCGGTAGAAAAGTTAACAATAAGGTATGCTGGCAATGGCCCGTGGTATGCAATCACGGCCTTTTTTGGTGGTATGTTATTGAGTTTGCTTATAGATAGATTAGTACCAGAAAAAGATAATCCGCACGAAGTACGCTTTGTCGAAAGTATGAATAAAGAAATTGATAAGTCAAAATTGCATAGAATGGGAATACTTACTGCTATTGCTATTACAATTCATAATTTCCCTGAAGGAATTGCAACATTTGTGGCTGCTTATTCGGACTTGGAACTTGGAATACCGATTGCTTTGGCCGTAGCAATTCATAATATACCCGAAGGAATTGCTGTTGCCGTACCAATTTATTTTGCCACCGGAAACAGACGAAAAGCTATGAGATTATCGTTTTTATCTGGTTTAGCAGAACCACTTGGTGCTTTACTAGCATTTGTGTTTTTAATGCCTTTCTTAAATGATGCAGTTTTGGGAATAGTTTTTGCAGTTGTTTCGGGCATAATGGTCTTTATTTCATTTGACGAACTACTTCCAGGTGCACAGAAATATGGCGATCATCATATTCCTACGTATGGTGTAGTTATCGGAATGGCAATAATGGCTTTTAGTTTGTTGTTACTAAGTTAATTCATAAGGGTATGAAATATTTTATAATTGGTTTAAGTTTTATGTTTTCTGTCGTAATTTTTAGTGCTTGCGAGCGTGATGACAATTATGAAGTTAAAGTCAATGTTGATAAAATAAGCCTCAATGATTCTATCAGAATACAAAAAATCCAATTTTACAACGAGAACACAGGAATAATATGTGGAGGTACTAAAAACACAAATGGCAGTATATATATTACCAATGACGGCGGGAGTACTTGGACAAAAACTTTTCATTCGGATACCTTATCGGTAAATTCGTTTTTTTATCTCAACGACTCAGTAGTGTTTGCTTGTGGTGATAGTTTGATGCTTTTAAAATCAAATAACCACGGACATGATTGGTCAATTATTGAACTCGAAAACTACCCCTTACTTGATGATTACGTTCCATATAATGATGTTTATGCTAATAGTGAGGAGAATATATTTTTAGTTGGAGGCGAGTATTTTGACAAAGGTTTGTGGTCTAAAACAGAGACAGGAAATAATTCGTGGACACATTATGCTTATGATAATGAGTTTGCATCAGTTTGTTTTGTAACAGAGTATGTCGGTTTTTTTGGAGGATACGGTAGAATAATGGTAACAGAAGATGGCGGAAATACATTCGACTTTATAGATTTTGAGGATGATTTTTTTGTTGATATAGAAACTGATGGAGATGGAAATGTTTATGCTGTTTCCGATATAGGCATACTCTATTATAGCTCTGATCTTGGTTATAATTGGTCTCGCTTAATTGATGATTATCATGCAAAATTTACTGATTTGTTTTTAGGAAAAGAGGTTTCGGCAGTTTGTGGTCTTGATGGATTGGTATATTTGAGAAATTCAAAAAATGGGAATTGGTCAAAAACTAAAGACACCCCAAAACGCAATTATTATAGTGTTTGTATAAGTTATAGAAATGAAATATTTCTTGGTTCAGAAAAGGGTGAAATATATGTGTTAAATAAGAAGCGAACGATATAATTTTGGCATTAGGCTTGTTGTGAATTTAATATATTTAGTAATTTAATTTGAAACAAAATGAAAAAGTTAGTGATGATTATTCTTGTTTTTTCGGCTGTTTATACTGCAAATGCACAAAAGGAGCTCAATAAATATGAGACTAAGTGGGTTTTAGAGGCAAAATCTCAACTTGAAGCTGCTCTATCAGACATCGACATGACAGATTCTGAACGATTAAGAATTGTACAAAGATCTGCTGTTACTCTTAAAGAATATGGTCAACCCTCTATTTGGCCTAAAGGAGATATTCCTATACAACAGTTTATGGACGAACAGTTTAATCAGTGTAAAGATGAAATTGCGACTATGTCGGCGTTGTCCTTAAATTTGGAGCATAAAACCCTTGACCAAAAAATGAAATTGATAAACACAATTCAAATCGAAGTTGTCGAAAACCAAATCCAAATGTTAATTCCTGGAAGTACTCCTGTTCAATTATCTTCTGATGCCGTTTCTACTGTTTTTAATGTTGATATAATGGGTGTTAGTGGTGGGAAACGCCAAGATGCCAAGGATCTTACAAGCCGATTTAAGGAGCTTGCTAAAACCAATAAATTGATTGAACAGATTAACATTTTGGTCGATGGTCATAGAGTATCTTTACGACAAATTAATGAAGACAAGGATTTATTGAGAAAGAAAGTGTTGTTATGGAAAAGAGCTTATGTAAACGCATACTCTGGAGCCTTTACTATGAAAGGTTATGAAGGAGCAATTCTTGCTCAGGACAAACCAAGTTCACAATCAAATCCAATTGTAGGAACCTGGTTATATAAAGAAGATAAATCTATTGTTGCTGGGTATATATTTAATTCAGATTATACTGCAACACAAATAATATATGATGAGAAATATACAGGTTGGACTTGGGAAACAAAAGGAAACACCTTATATCTAATTGGTGGAAATGGGAAACGAAATTCATGGGAATATAGAATTGATAATGGAAGATTATACTTGACTGTTGAGTACAATGGCGAAAAAGTTGAAGGATTGCCTATGGTTAAGCAATGATAATGAATTTTAATTATATAGAATTGAACGATAACGCAGCTATCAGACATTATGGACAAACACTTTTTAATATGTTTTAACACTTAACACTACAGGAATCTTCTCAACAATTTTATTCCCAGTTAGATTAAACATTTCGATATAAACAATATAAATTCCAGGTTGACATAGATTATTTCCGTTATCAAATCCGTCCCAAAACACATCACCTTCTACACCTAGCATTTCGTTATTCTTTAAGTAAGTGATAAAGTTTCCACCTGATCCATAAACCGCTATTGTTGCCGTATATCCAGGTTCACCAAGATTATATGATATGGTAAGTCTGTCGTCAAATCCGTCATTATCTGGTGAAAACACTTCGGGCTCAATGCTTATTACCGATTCGCTTACTATTTGATCAGAATATTGTGAGTTTACGTATCCTGGAGTTGCAAATCCTGCATCTTGTGCAGCTGAGTGCCAGTTTCCAGAATCATCAGACGGACTGTTGTAATTAATCCTTTCTAAAGAAACTCCATCTTTTGTCGCTAATAGCTTATAATGTTGTTTTTCTGAATACGTAAGTTTATCAATATTATTCATATATCTGTCCGAAATAATTATTGTGCCCTCTTTATCTGGCATTGATGGTATTTTTTTTACTTTGTAAAGATTTTCAGGATACATAATATAATAATTGTCTGATAGGTGCTGAATATCTTCGCTAATTGCACAAAATTCGTCTGGAAGCAACAAACGACTGATATCTGTAATTTGATAAACATCTTTTATTCCACCTAATTCATCTGTATTCATTATCCATAATAATTTAAGGTCGAGAACTCTGTCTGAATTATTATATAATTCTACAAAATCGCTTCCTCCTGAGAGAGGATTAAATAATACCTCGTTGATAACAATGTCTTTTGGTTGCACAGAATCGGATAGAGCAAAACGTACTGATGTGTTTTCAAGCACTGTATTTCCGTAACAATCTCTTATCGAATCTTTACAATTTAAATAGTAAACCACACCTAGTTCAAATTCAGCATCAAATTTCATTGTTATTGTTGAAAAATTAGGTTCTGCTGCTTGTATCCAATTAGGATGCCCAAATTCATTAATGTCAAAATTATTAAGATCATTTGCAAAATGTTCTTGTAAGGTTTCGCTAAAATAAACAATTACTGTGTTTGGTGCAATTGCTTCGGCAGCAACAGGATAAGGACTTGTTACATCAGGATTGTTTCCATAAACAGAGTTTTGAAATCCTGGTGTTCCACCGCTAATGTCCTTTGAAGCTATCCAATTTTCGATACCTTCGCAAGGATTGTTCAAATCTATCATTTCAAGAGAATATCCTCCATTCTTTTTAAAATTATCTTTATACCAAGTGTCGCTATATGTTATGGTATGAATAACGTCTCCTGAATTGTTTTTTAAAGTTAGTACTGCACCACTATTTGTTAATGCTGGAAAACTTTCTACACCCGATATGTTAATGCTCTCATCAAACAAACTAATATTATTAATATGACAAAGCACAAGAAATTTTCCAGATTCAATAATTGATAAACCTAAATTTCGAGTGGTAGTTCCGGCACTAATTGTCCAACCCGAAAGGTCGAGATCGTATTCTGTGCTGTTGTATAATTCAATATATTCTGCATCGGGTAGCAAAACTACTGGATCAGGGTCTGCCATTATTTCGCAGATGACAATATCATAAGGTTTTGCACGGTAAATTAGGAAAGGAATTGTCTGACTTATTAAAGTGTTTCCACAATAATCGGAGATATTTTCGACAGTTAATTCATAATTTGTGTTTTCGATAAATGAGGAAGAGTATTGAATAATAATTGCATTAATATTTTGTGGATCTATCATTGCATAAATAGGATTTCCAAAACCTTGATTTACAGAATACTTTGTTACTATAAGTGATTCTGCTGTATCGGTTGGCTCATTAAATAAAACTGTTAGTTCATTAGCCGCTGTAACTCTAACACTATGTACTATAGGAGCGACCGAGTCAATATTTATTGCATAAACAGAATTTATTTCTCCTGGGGTTCCACCACGATTGTCATTTGAAGCTATCCAGTTTGTGTGTGGAGAACAAGTGTTGTTTGGGTCTATTTTTTCAAGAGACCAACCTCCTCCTATTTTGGTGGGATCTTGGTACCATTGGTCTGTGTATGAAACTTCATCTATTACAACTCCAGCAGTATCAAACAAAATAATTGTTTGTCCGCCATTTGTAATTAAAGGAAAAGATGGAACACCAAGTGTATTGCCATAAGTTTCTAATAAATATACACTATCTTCTTTACACAGTAAAAGATATTCACCAGGACCAAAAGCGTATGCTGGCAAGGGGCTTAATGATGTCCCATGCTGATAAGCCCAGTTCTCTAACTCAATAGTGTATTCACAATTATTATATAACTCAACATATTCGACATCAGGTAAACCTACAACAGGATTTGGCTTTGCCATTATTTCGTTAATAATAACCATACCTGGTTCAAAGATAATGTATGAGAATGGTATTGAACCAGCCTCAATCACATTTGAGTGTAAATCTTCTATGTTTTCATATTGCAAGGTGTATTCGTTAGGAGAAATAAGAGGACTTGCTAATTCCAATAAGACTTGTGCGTTAGTTGCTCCATAAAAACTTACAGATGTGGGATGCCCTATACTATTGTCGATTAAATAATTGTCAGTGTTTAAAGCTGTTGTAGGATCAAGATCTTCGTTAAAAATTAATACTATGTTTTGATTATCAATAATTTGATGAGACATTAATAATGGTGGCACAGTATCAACATAAGGGTCGCCTGTAACAATAAAGTCATCAAAGAAAAATTTGGTCGAATTGGTTTTTGTGTATGTACAAACAATACCAAAGTTTTGCGAGCTTAAATATGTAGTATCTAATACAGAACCTTCTGTATAATAATTTGTTCCGCCAAGAGTATCGGACATTAATGTCCAATTGCCGTCAAAATCTCTAATAATTTTAACTCTGACGTTAATAGGATTCATATCAATGCGCTTATCTTTACCGTCAATTATCATTGTGCTACCTGAGTTATCTTTACGATATAAGCTTATTTCATCAGCAGTATTTCCAATTTTGACAAAATATCCCTGAGTCGCTGAGGTAAGATCATTGCTGTTGGAAGAAAGAA
>JAQVOR010000019.1 GCA_028702535.1 Bacteroidales bacterium | reverse complement strand
CAGTGCATCGCAGTGCTGGCAGGCTTAGTTCAACATTTCGACAGAAACACATAGCAAAGCTATGTTTAAGTGAGCGAGGTTTTAATAAAAAAAATAGCATTGAAATTACGCACTTGTATATTACATAAATGTCGAAATGGAAATTATATTAGATTATATTAAATAAAATCTAAATGATATGGATTTGTTATAGTCCTTTTACCAAACACTTTTAATAAATCTACTGAATCGTTCTTGTTTGCATTAACTTTATTTAATTTTTTAGTATAAAAAGATTGATTTAACGAAGGAATTCTAGATGCAAAAAAAGGCCATAATGATTCTGAGGAATATGTTTTATCTAAATCTGGAAAATTAGATAATGGGGATAATTGCAAGGATTTAAAAGTATCTGTATAATTAAAATGCCATAAATCATCAGTATATGTTAAAATACCAATAACTTCATTATTATATTTAAGATGGAATACAGCATCAGGAGATGAAGGTTTATCATTATAATCCATCCCTTCTACTTTCCAATTTAATTTTGAAAATATTTTTTTCATAATGCAAAGATATTAAATATTTTTTTTTAATGTATCAAATCTATAAGTTAAATATTCTTTAATAAGCTCTCTACGATTGAAACTAAGCAAGTTCTTAAAGTCTTCGTCAATCATTTGTTTCACTTTTTTTATGGAGTTGTCATCATTAAAAATCGAAACAGATATACAATTAGCAGCATAAGGTAAAGTTAAGATGTTTTCAATAAGATTGAAATGATTTAATTTTGAAGATTTTTCTCATCCAATTTTTGCCATACTATTTTTAGCATACTTATGTATAAGCGGTAATTTTTCATTTTTGTTGCAATATTTTCTATTCAAATTCATTCCAAAATAATCCACGGGCAGTATCATAAATTGGAGCAAAAATTGGGGCTACATGATTTTTTATATTTTTTAAAATACCCCAATTATAAAAATGTCTGTCATTATTTCCTACAATTGCATCAAAAACAAGCATGTCTAAGAATTCAGACATTAATGAAGAGTAGTTGATTGGATAAAAATGTTTAAATACAGATTCTGTAAATTGTACTGTAAAAAAATTATGTGACAATTTTTTAAATTCAACATCATCAACAAATTGACGAGCATTGTTTAAATATCCAGCATATAGATCAGCTCCATGTTCAAGAACTTGAGTACATATATTAGTTATAAAATATTTTGATAAAAATCTAATTTGTCCACCAACAAGAGCTAATTTTGCATTAGCAACATTATATCCAAGTGTCTTACCAATTTTATAAATTAGAAATTCAGTAATAGATTCCATTGGATAATATTTATGCCCATGTTTAGCAATATATTTAGACCATTTTTTGCATTTTGATTTAGGAACATATCCATATTCATAAACACCAAGAAAATCCTTAGGTGCATCACCTGTCATAGTAATCCCTTTTATTAAATAATATTGATATTTTTTAATTATACTGATTTGAGACATTTTAGGATTAAATCCACTGTATGCTAATATAGGTAATGGTTTTAGTTTTTTTGTCGATACATAACGTTAGAGAACAAATGGTAATGTTATAAAAATACAAAAATAAAATAAATAAACTTAATTAATTCATTAATTACCTTAAAAAAACATTTGTGGATTTTTTGGTCAAAACAATTCAAAAATCAAGTTATAACCAATAGAACAAGATGAATTTCGCAGCATAAAAACCAGAGCAATTATTATCAAAAACACAATAAACATTAACATGTTAATAATTTAGAGCAGTTTTATTAATAATTAAAGAAGATAATACCGAATTTTGATGAAATGAACGAGAAGCTAACTATATTATGGAAATTCATTATTACCTTAGTAAAAAACAGGTACTTATTTGTTATTATTGTATTTATAGTATGGGTTGGTTTTTTCGACACTTATAATCTAGTTGATAGATTTAAGAACTTAAAGGAATTAGCTGAGTTAAAAAAAGAGGCTGAATTTTTCGAACAAGAAATAAAGGTTTATAAAACACAATACCACGAATTGTTCTCAAATAAAGACGATTTAGAGAAGTTTGCAAGGGAACAATATCAGATGAAAGAGGCTGATGAAGATTTATTCATCATTATTTCGGAATAGCTATATATTAGTTTAAATCGGGGTTTATAGGGAAGTTTTTCCAAATTTGATAACGGTCGCTCACAAATCCTAAGGATTCACTCCACATCTCCAAATGATTAGAGAATAAAAATTTCCTTGGAACATCACTAACTAGCCATGAGTTAAAACTAATTTCTTCGCAAAGTTGGCCAGGAGCCCAACCCGCATTACCAATAAAAAATTTAATATTAGAGTTATTTAATTTTCCTTGACTTACCAATAAACGAATTTCATCTAAGTCTCCTCCAAAATAAAGATTTTCGGAAATATTTTCGACATCAGATATATTTTTATATGTATGAATATAATACAATACATCAGGATTCACAGGTCCCCCTAAAAAAAGAGGGCAATCACAATTATCGAAACCGTCAATAACCTCCTTTAATAAAAGATCTGAAGTATTGTTAAGCACTAAGCCCATAAACGAGTCTTCAACCTCATCAATTAGAAACACGACAGATCGACCAAAATACAAATCATCTAATAATGGCTCTGAAATAAGTATCTTTCCAACACTAGGCTTAACGTTATTAGAAATAACCCTTAATATGTCTAGATTAAAGTTCATTTAACAAATTTACAAAATATATTGATACGGACAACACTTAGATTATTTTTATTTTAACTGTTTGATATGATTTTTATTCGATTTGACCATTTTTAACGTCAAGTACATCTAATTTTAGTAAAATACATTAGTTTTATTATAAAAAAATGCTTTTCTTCGTATCGAAAATCAAATGCAAATTTGATTTATCTTTTCTCTTTTTCATGGTTGATTGGGGTTAGTACAAAGAGCCTGAGCCACCAAAGCTCGGGCTCTTTTATTTTTAATATTCAAATCAAATTTTAGGAAATCTTATAATAACAAAATTTTAATATTTTTTTAACATATCAATTTGTTAGTAAGTTTTTTTGTGTGTACATTTGCATATAAACATTTATCAAATTATAATGATAAAAGTTTTCTTTTTCATGGTTGATTGGGGTTAATACAAGAGTTCGGCACTAAACCGAACTCTTGTTATTTTAGACTTTGCAATAAAATTAAACTTATTTTGATTTTATTTAGAAATGATTCCCAAATGTATCATTTCTATCATCTTTAGACATTTATTATAAGTGTAAAGTATATTTTAGCATTAGTGTATGCAACATTTTACCTATATACCTTGTTATATAGGTAAAGTAATCTCATTACTTTTCTCTTTTTCATGGTTGATTAGGGTTAATACTAACGCCCGAGTACTTTACTCGGGTGTTTTTGCATTAATATATTTGAGTATCTCGCAGAAATAGCTCTGTGTATTCGTAATAGATATTTTATTGAACGTAATATTCAGTAATTTATATTTGCGGATTTTACATGTTTGATAGTAAGAGGAATAATTATTTTACTCTTTTCCTTAAATTTATTTTTGTTCCAGGTAGCGGCTCATCTCCTTGTTTCATATTGTTTTTCTGGTAAAGCTTTTTAAGTTTTACCGCATATTTTTGAGAAATCCCCCTCATAGTTTCACCCGACTTAACAAGATGAGTATCGTTAGCTTTAGATGCTTTATTGCGTTTTGGTTTAAGGTAAATGGTGTCGTTTGCAGCAATAATTTCATCTTTATTTAAGTCGTTATATTTTGTTATTTGCCAAGTCATTAAATTGAGTTCTTGTGATATAGTGTTAATATCTGTATTGTTTTTTGTAACAATATAAGGCACTCTGTTGTTTTCAAGTACATCGTCAGCAAATAGATTTATCTCAAATCCATCATCATAATTGTTTTTATTGCTGTTATTACGGTTTGGTTTTTTATCACTAGGCTTTGCCTTGCCCAAATCATAATTATATAATTCGTGTTTTTCAATTAGACCTATTAATCTTTCGGGATAAGCCGGATTTGTAGCATATCCAGCTTTTTTAAGTCCTTTGGCCCAGCCTTGATAATCGATAATTTCAAGTTCAAAAAGAAAGTGATAACGATTGTGTTCTCTTAAAAAATCAGAATGGTCACGGTATGAATCTTCCACATTATTATATTTTCTAAAGCATTCATTTTTAGTGTCATCATCGGCATAAATTTTATCCCATTTCCAGTTATGGCATTTTATTCCAAAATGATTATTCCCTTGCTTTGCAAGAAAAGAATTACCACTAGCCGATTCTAAAATCCCTTGCGAAAGAGTTATACTCGCAGGAACTCCCACACGTTTCATTTCTTTTACAGCTATTGAGGCATACTTTTCAATATACTGCTCCTGTGTCATTTGAGTAAAACCCGACAGACATACGCACAAAAACAATATTACTAAACGACTTCGCATACACTTTAAACTTATATTTTCAAAAATATTGTATTATCGCTCTATAAAAATGTTTTTTCTCATTAAATATCAACAAATGACAGTTGAAGTTTTTGGATTGCAAATAATTCTATATTTTTACTGAAAATAATATAATATGAAAGTTTTTACTAAAACAATATTTTTACTGTTATTACTAAATGTTATTTTGCATTTTTATAATTTTGCAAATGCTCAAGATGCAGAATTAATGCATAAATATGTTGACTATCGAAATAGATTATTAAACGAATGGGTAATTATAAGTCCAGATGTTGAGCAATTCGGAGTTAATATCCCAGCAGTAGATCGAAGGCTTGATACGGCAGGAAACCCTAAATGGGTGAGTTGGAGTGATGGGAATTGCAATTTTAATCATTGGTTAGGGATTTTATCAACTGAATATCGTCTTTTGAAAAACAATGGCGAAGATTATCACGAAACTCTCGAAATGTTAGTCTATGCTCTATTCGCAATAGAACGTTTAGATCTTTATTCAGAATACACTTTACGAAAACACCATAATACCGAAGGAAACATAACAAATGACATTCAATTGGTTCATTTTCCTGATGATATAAATGGATTTTTAATTCGTGATGATGTAACCCTCGGGTTTTGGCGACAATATCATAATCATTTTAAATCAGAATATGGCTGGCATAACAAAACAAAAGACGGTTCAAACCGGTATTTGTCTGTTTTCCAAAGAGGAGTAATTCCAAAACAAGGAATGAGCCAAGATAATATTATTTATATGTTACAGTCTTTGGCACTTGTTAAGCAATTAGTTGACAACGAGCCAATTGCATCTATTAAATTAAATTTTATAAATAACTACATTCCTCTTTATCTAAGCGATAAAAAGATTATTTATAACGATTCGATTTTTTTTGGCAAATGGGTTGAGGATATTACAGACAGACTAATTTGTCGAATGCAGCATGAATATCCAGAGCAACGTATTGTTATGAAAGCACACAAAGGTACTGCTCGGCCCAATAGATCTAATATGGGAGGCGTTCTATCATCGGCTTGGTATATTATGAATCCAATAACAAATGACCTTGTTGCCGAAGGAAACGGTGAAGATATGGGCGTTTGGATGAACTCTTATGGAGTTGCAGAAGCTGGAAATTTTATTGCTGAAGAAGATAAATATCATACTGACGGTTCTGAGAAGGGCTTAAATGCATACATTTTTAAAACCCTACTTTTTAAAAACTTCAGATTTCTTAGATTCGGCGGTTTTCCCGTTCCTGAACCGCTTGACGACTATATGTTTAGAGCATTAGCAAGTGTTGCAGATATCAATTGGAATAAAAACTCTTATGATTTATTATATTTACTTGGCGATAAACGTGAACGTTGGACTTATGAACATAATCCTTTAGTCCTAGTTTTGCTTCATTCAGAAAAGTACAATCAAATATATAGACCTGATAATGAGTTTTATGAAAATGACAAAAAATATTATCAAGAAATTTTAGGATTTGCTCCCGAAAGTTTTCCATCAACCGATGATACCCGCCCTGATTATCATCCATATTGGTCATCATCATCAAGATTAAACTGGCCGAACAATACAGGAAGAAGAAGTCCAAATGATGTTTGGGATTTTGCTGGCATGGATTATTTATTTCTACACAATCTTTACAGATTAGTTTTTAGCCCTACTGAATACGACCTTCCTAAAACAAAGAAAAGCCAAGTTAAAGATATGGATTACAATAAATATCCTGAGCCAAATATGAAAGATATTGATGCACAGTTTTTTCATAAGCCACCTTCAAGCAACTAAATTGAAGTTACGAATATAAAGGATCTAAAATAATAAGAACAACTAATTATTTTACTCAATATTTGCAAAATATTTAATAAACTGGAATCTTTCGTACATTTGAGGGTCTTTAATATTTTCGTAAGATAGTTTTCCTCTAAAATCATCAATATATTTATATGATTTTTTGTCCATCCAATCTATCATATCGCTAATAATAGGTTTAATCTCAGATATACCTTTACGATAAAGCACAGAGCAGAGTTGTACTGTATCGGCACCAGCAAGTATTTGTTGTATGCAAGCGTTTGCTGAGTGTATTCCAGTTGATGCAGAAATTTCAATTTCTGGCATCATTCCTTTTATAATTGCAACCCAGCGCAATGATATTTTAAGGTCATTTTCGTGGCTTAAAACCGCCGAGTTGGTAATTTCTTCTTTATTGATGTCGATAAGGGGTTCGAAGAATTTATTAAATAGTACAAATGAATTTACTCCTCTAAAATTTAACTGTTTGATAAAATAAGGGAGATTTGTAAAATTTTTACCAAGTTTACAAGCAATAGGAAGCTTTGTATTCTTTTTTACACTTTCAACAATTTTGTAGTATTGTTCTTCAATATCGGCAGCTTTTTTATCGGGATTAAACGGAAAGATATTCATATTAAGCTCCAAAGCATCTGCTCCTGCGGCCTCTATCTTTTTAGCGTAATCGCCCCACTCCAAATCACTAGTGCAATTTATACTAGCAATAATTGGTATGGTTACAGCTTTTTTCGCATCTTTTATTAGTTGAATATATTCGTTAAGCGAGTTATGTTTTGAGTAATTTCTAATATAATCTGCTACTTCTGGATAATTGTGGCTTTGGTCAATTGCTTTATTACTTTCATACGTTATTTGTTCTTCAAAAATAGACTTTAGCACTATTGCACCAGCACCACTTTCTTCAGCCTCTATAAGATTTTCGATTTTTTTGGTTAAACCAGAACTGCTTACAATTACAGGGCATTTGAGTTTTAATCCAAGGTAATTTGTTTTAAGCTTTTCCATACTTGAGTTTTTTTGTTATTTACAAAGATATAATATTATTTACATTTATTTTAACAATTGCTTACTTGTATTTAAACTTTTTTATGTTTTTTTATTTTTGAATAATAAGCCAATTTATAAAAATCAAACCAAAATAATGATGGTTTTCTTGATTCTATAAGGTGTTTTTCAATCTGTGCTTCAAATTTAGTAAATATTAGATTTATTATAAACATTAGTCTAATATTGTTTATTTTGCAATATGTTTTAACCAATTTAACCTCATTGACAAAAAATGAATTTACCTTTGGATTACTTTGTATAAGGATAAGATTTTCGATAGCTCTACAAGTTTTAGCGAGAAAGATGTCATTATCTTCGATACCACAATGTAAGACGGGATTATCGATATGATGAATAATATAATTGTTTTGTTTTAGTTCAAACCCAAAAAGGCTGTCTTCGTGTCCATAATCTTTAAGAAATTCACGAAATTTAATTTTGTTAAATATGCTTTTTGAGATTAAGAAATTGTTTGTTGTAAAAGATTTATTTGGATTTTTTTTTCTGATTGCAGCGACAGTCATTTCTCTTTTTAACCCATATTTTAATCGGAGTGATTGGCTTTTTACATATTGATTTGCGAAATATGCTGTCCCCCCACATACCACATCATTTTCATAGACATTAATATAATTAGAGATAAAATCATCATCAATAATTTTAGAGTCGCAATCTAAAAAAAGTATTTTGTTGTATTTTGCAGTTTCGGCAAGTTGATTGCGAACGGCACTGCGACCCAAATTATGTGCATTTATAATGTGAATAATCTCTTTTTGAGATTGAATTGATTTTACATTTTTATCAACAAAGTTTTTTTCTGAGCCATCTTCTAAAATCAATATTTCAAAATCTAAGCTAATTTTTGAGCATTGTTTATAAAGCTGAATAGCGAGTTCAGACACATTATAATTGTAAACTGGAATACAGATGCTTAACATCTTTTATTTATTTTTTAAAGAAAACTCTTCTTTACCAAGAGCCTCTTTTACTTGTTTATTAAGATCTTCTACCTCTTTATTTAGTTGTTTTTCGAGTTCCTCGTCGTACTGGAAAGATTCGGTTTCAAAATCTGATCTATAAATTTTATCTATCTTTGGATATATTTGAGATATTCGATCTTCTGTTTTTGCCGCCCATTCTTCAAACCGCTCGGGGCATTCGCTTGATAAAGTTAAGGCAATAGCATCGTATTGGCTCATAAAAGTATCGAATCTATCAAGATCTTTTTTTGCCAAACTATCTCCTTTATAAGCTCTGTTAACAGTTTCGATATAAACGTCCATTATTTCGTCCCCAGCTTCAAGTAAGTCATCACAATTTTTAAATTTATAATTCCCATATTTTTCTTTAAGTTGCTTTAGTGTTTCGGCTTTTTCTATTATTTGTTTTTTAGACTCTTCCTTTTTTTTGTTATTGCAAGAAAAAGCAATGCTTACTAACAAAAGAAATGCGAAGTATTTTAAATAAGTTTTCATATACTTGAATTTTGTAAAAAACAAATATAATAATTATTTGTGTGCTACTAAGCTTAGTTCGATATAATTTTTCAGTTCAAAACGCTTAGAAACATTAAAATTTGATTAAAAACAACGAGTATTATCGGGATAAATCGTGCTGTTTATAAGCATTTAATAGATAGCTTTATAACTTTACCAGATTTTATTAGAATCCGAAAAAGTTCAAATTTATCTAATTAGATTGATTATTCCCGATTTTACGACATCTTCGCCCTGCTCATCAATACCAGTAACAATATACACATAAGCACCTTCGACACATTTATCGCCAGAGTTTTGAATTGTGCCATTCCATCCCTCATAAAAATTGCGTGTAATAAATACCGATTGATTTAATCTGTTAAATATTTGTAATTGGAAATTTTCTATAGGATTGCCTCGAATATAAAAAACATCATTACGCCCATCGTTGTTTGGTGTAAATGAATTAGGAATATAAAACAGAGCCTCTTTCACAAAGATTGTAACAGAGTCCATTCCTTGACAACCGTGCACATCAGTTCCAATTACAATATAAGTAATAGTATCATCAGGATTTACACTTGGATTAGGAAGGTAAGTATTATTTATGAATTCGTTTGGCGACCACAGGTAACTAACACCACCAGTTGCATTTATATGAGTAGATTCACCTTGAGCTATAGTTTGGTCCTCTCCTGCCTTAATAATTGGTAATGGATGAACTTTAACTTTAACTTGATCTGTAACGGTATCGCAACCGTCCCATGCAACACTAAGGGTGTAAATAGTTGTTTCAGTTGCATTAACTATTGGATTAGGCGAATACTGGTCTGAAATCCCTGTTGCTGGTGTCCAATAATATGATTGTCCTTGAATTTCTCCTGCACCAATTTGTACAGAATCATTTAGACACATACTAATATCGGGACCAGTCAAGGCAATAGCCATTGGCATCATTGTAATAGTGACAGTGTCATAATTTACGCATGTAGTACTTGTGTCTATAACAGTAAGATAATAATTTGTAAATTCGGCAATTGGTACAGCAAGTGGATTTGCAATTTGGTGATTCTCAAGGAAGTTTGCTGGAGACCAAAAATATGAATATCCTGCAATTTCGGGACTTCCAATTAAAACTGTTCTGTTTGCACAAATAATTGTGTCTTGTCCTGCATCAGCAAATGGCAAATCGTGTAAAGTTATAACACTAGCCGAAACAGCAAAACAATTATTGTTAGAAACGAAAAATGAAATTAGCTGCGTCCCACCCTGCGAAAAGCTTATACCAGTTGGGTTTTCAGATAAAGAAGAATGTGGAGAACCATATCTACCAAAACTCCATGAATAAGTGTAATCATCGCCTGTGCTACCTTCGTTTACAAAATTAATTTCTTCGTTTGGACATACTGGATCATTTGATGAAAAATCTGCTACCGGAGTTTGATACACATTAATAAATCTAGTTAATGAATCAGTACAAGAATTTGATATATTTGTAACTATAAGATGAATGCCATACAAACCTGGATCAGTATATTCAAGATTAGGTTCTTCGTCAGTAGAACTTGATATTGATGCGTTTCCATCGAAAGTCCATTGATAAGTAGCATTTCCATCATCAATAGTTAGATTATGCATCTGAAGATTTTTTCCTGTACATAGAGGAGCATTAGTAGTAAAATCAACTATTGGTCCTGGATATATTTCTATACCTCGAACTATTGTATTAGAACATTCATTTGAACTAATAGTAAGACTTACTTCTATTTCACCAGAACTTGTGTATATTATTGAATTGGGGTTTTGCGCATTTGACACATTGGGTGTTGCACCCGAACCAAAATCCCAGCTATACACAAGACTTTCACCGATACTACCAGTATTATAAAATGATACAGACTCACCAATACAAACTGGTGCCGAAGATGTAAAATTAACATTAGGAATTGGATATACTTGAATTGTTTTTTCGACATAATTGCTACAGGACGTTAATGGGTCTGTTACAAAAAGTTGCACAGTCATAATGCCATCATTATTATATACAACAACTGGTTGTTGAGCTGTTGAAGTTGTAGGATTTGCATTGATGCCAAAATCCCAGCTATAATCTAATGAAGAATCAAAACTATTTATGCTAAATGTAATATTATTATTCTCGCAAACGGGAGCGGTAGATGCAAAATCAATTACTGGAGCTGGAGAATTTTTGATAAATAAAGCATTAGTTACAGTAGATACGCAGTGAGGTGTAGTTACGGTTAATGTAATTATCTGCTGACCATTTGTGTTAAAACTCACCCCAGCTGGATTTTCTATACCCGAAGAATTAGGATTAGCGTTTGATCCAAAATCCCATAAATAAGAAAACTCTTGTCCGCTTGAGCCTGTGTTTGTAAAGTCGACTAAAGAACTAACACAAACAGAATCTGTAAAACTAAATGATGCACTAGGTGTTTCATATAGATTTATTGACTGCGATTGACTATTAAAGCAAGCTGATATTTGATTTGTTACAGTTAGGGTAATAAGCTGTGATCCGAAAGAATTAAAAACAATTCCAGCAGGATTTACATCAGTTGAAGTTGGAGGTGTAGCATTAGGTCCAAAATCCCAGTTAAAATCCAAATTTGTGGGATCTAAATCAAAACTAAAATCTATTGGTACTCCATTGCAATTTGGGGCATTACTACTAAATGATATTTCAGGAGCTGGTGAATTTTCAACATTTATAACCTGTGTTATAGTTGAGCTACAAGATTGATTTGATACTGTTAAAGTAACAGAATGTGCACCACTATTATTAAAATTGATATTTTCAGGATTTTCTGCGTAAGAGCTACCAGGAGAGGCATTTGAGCCAAAATTCCAAGAGTATGATAACATACTACCAGAACTACCAGTATTTGTAAAATCTACACCTGTGCCAATACAAACATTATCAATGAATGAAAAATCAGCCACAGGAATATTAAAAACCTGCACATTTGATACGTAGGTTTGTATGCAACCTGTTGTCAAATCGGTAAGTGTTAAACTAATAATTTGCGTTCCAGCTGTTGTAAAACTTACTCCTGTTGGGTTTTCATTTGTACTTGAATTTGGTACTCCGTTTGGTCCAAATGACCACTCAAAACTAACACCAAAGCTAGTACCCGTATTTGTAAAATCAATTGTTTGATTTAAACACAGAGGTCCGTTATGAGCAAAAGACGCTATTGGTCCGGCAGTAATATTTATATAATCTTCGTAAACAGTTGTACAATGATCATTTGAAACTATATGCCTAACAAGTTTATTTCCAGGCGTTGTAAAAATAACCGATGGGTTTTCCGCATAAGAGACACTGGGATTCGCATCAACTGTAAAAATCCATTCATGTGTATATTCATCTCCCGATGAGCCAGTATTTGTAAATTGCACTTCGCTTAATTGACAAACATCAGTTGTAAAGGTAAAATCGGCACTAGGATTTTCATAAACATTTACATATTTTGTAATTTTTGCTGTATCTAAATTACAATTATATATAATGCTAAAATCAACTTGATATAAACCTGGAGCCGACCAACTAACTGACGGATTTTCGTCAGTAGATGATGCGATTGAGGCAGGTCCGTTAAATGTCCATTCATAAGTTATAGTAGGTCCTGATTGCCCCGCATTTATAAAATTTATTAACTTACCAGTACAACCAGGTCCGTCATGAACAAAATCAGGAACTATTGTATCAACAATTGCTCCTAGACTGTTGGCTTCGAGAAAAACTGCCGAATCATAAGCACTGTCGAAAGCATCAGCAATAACAATTTTAATATGATATTCTTGACAAGGGACAACAACGGCTATAGCGGTTAATAATTTTGTAAGTCCATCATACTCAACATTAAGACTTCCTACAGGATTATCGACATAATATTCTGAGTTAGAATTCTCCCAAGGGCAAGTCCCAGAAGAAGATCCATTATTAACATTTGAAATAGATACATTTGTTGTTGTGCCAGGTAAAAGTGCTATATTATGATTTGAATAATCCCCACCAAGAGGATTTGGTCCTGATAAAAAGAATGCAAAAGCATCATTAAAACTACACACATATTCGCGATACTCTTCAGAGGCAAAAATATAGTTAAAACGAACTGTATCTGCGGGTGTTCTAAAGTCAAATTCAATTATTGCAGCATCAAAAGAAGCAATTCCTCCCATAATACTTTCAATATCAGTATCGCCTGGTCTTCCGTTATTTGTAGAGGTACCTGGATCAATATTTGGTCCTATTGCATGAAAAATATTTCCTGTTGACAATATTATTCCACTAGACATAGGTAATTCTGGTATAGAACTGCCTGTGGTAAATTGTCCTATTGCCTGTGGTGCAGCGGATGATGTTATATTATAAACCTGCACCCCCTCTCCTAACAATATTTGCTGAACAAGTTGAGAATCAGTAAGAAAATCCTGTATTGCCAATTGAGCTTTAGCCGAAAGACCAATAAAAATCAAAAAGCATAAGCTTATTAGTATATATTTTATTTTGCTCATAAGCATTTATTTAAAATAATTTACGGATATTTTCACTATTATTAAAATAATATCCTAAACTTATCTCATGTGTATTTGCTCCAGTTGCAAGATTGCTAATTCCAGAGCTTGGCAAATCGTAACTATATCCGATATAATAATTAGTGTATTGAAAACCAACAAGAAAAGCAATCGTATTATGTGCACGATACCATGTTCCAATACGAACAAGATACTCGTCATTGATGCTATAATCAGCATGTAAACCAGTTGCAAGCTCGTAAACTCCGTTTTGAGATGTTGCAATAATATTAGGCATAAACGACATTTGACTGCCTTCGGGTGTTATTTTTATACCTGCTTGGGTTGATATTTTAGTATATAACAATCCGTCTCCTTCGATAAAACTTTCGTTTGGTGCAGTTAAATGAAAAGCTGAAAATCCTGCAAAAGCACTAATATTTCCATTTTCGGGTTGATAATACCATAAAAGCCCTAAACCAGCATCGGCAAACATTTTTGATTCATACATTACAGTTTCGCTACTTGGATTTGCAGGAGCATAAGAGCCAACAACATATTGATCATCGAAAGTTAGATTTTTGATATCCATAAATTTTTGATTAAATCCACCATAAATTGAGGCACTAAGATAGTGTCCATTGTCGGTAAGTTTTATATTGTATGCAACCGCTGCTAGAATTTCTAAATGATTAAAAGCGCCCGCCTTGTCGTTCATTGTAAATAGCCCAGCAGTTAGGTTGTTGTCGTTACTTTGCTCATAAACAGGCATAAAGAAAGTTAAAGAAGCTGTTTGATATCCTTTATCAATTCCTGCCCATTGCGACCGATAATTAAGTTTGGCGTTAATACTGTTATCTGACCCCATAATAGCAGGATTTACTTTTAACGGAGCAGAATAAGGCTGAGAAAAACGAACGTCTTGTGCAAGGATTGACCAACTGATTAGTAATCCAAGTGATATTAGTATTATTTTTTTCATAATTCGTGTTTTTTAAAATTTATAAATGCTTATCTAATTAAATTTATCATTCCTGACATATTGAACACTCCACCATCGCTATATTCACCTTTTGTGTGATAAACATAAGCTCCATTTGGAACTTTCTTACCAGTTCCTTGTATTGTTCCATCCCAACCATCCTGTGGATTCTTAGAATGATAAATTAAATCTCCGTTTCTATTAAATATATTTAACTCAAAAACTATTGTTCCTTTTCCTCTAATATAAAAAATGTCATTTTTACCGTCATCATTTGGTGTAAATGCCGTTGGAATATAAACCCCTGGCGTATTTACAATTACAGTAACCTGATCGGTATCAAAACAACCATGAATATCTGTTGCAATTACAGTATAAACAGTTGTAGTGTCGGGATGAGCCATTGGACTATACACCCATGAATTATCCAAACTCTCTTCGGGAGTCCATTCAAATTGGATTCCGCCATGTACAAGCAGTTGAACATATTCTCCCTGTGCTATTTCAATCGTATCTTGATTTTGCAAACCTGTTGCCTGCACATTTGGAAGTGGGTAAATTGTTACACTCACATTATCGGTAATTGTATCGCAACCCCAATAAAAAGTATTCAAAGTATAAACTTGAGAAACATCGGGAGACACAAAAGGGTTTGGAATACCGATAAACTCAATAATAGTATCGTGAGACCAAAAGTACATTTGTCCCTCCATTAGCCCTGTACCAATTTGGACACTATCACCCTGACAAATTTGATAATCTGGACCAGCGTTTGCAATAACAGACGGAAGCATTGTTACAATGATAGTATCTTTTGATTGACATCCAGTTACAGTATCTGTAACTATCACAATGTAATTACTAACTTGAGCAGTTGGGCTTGCTATTGGTTGTGATACTGTGTCAAAATCAAGTGTAGATGATGGAAACCATTTATAAATATATCCCACTTCTTCGGGAGAGCCAAGTAGTAAACTTGAATTTGCACAAATAATAGTATCAACACCAGCATTTACAAGCGGATATTCAAATATTTCAATATCGTTTGTGATAGACATAGAACAAACCCCATCTGACACATACAATGTTACCGAAATTAAACCTCCTTGTGTGTATATTACCGAACTTGGATTTTCGGCACTTGAACTTGATGGTAGTGCATTTGCACCAAGATTCCAATTAAAAGCCCAATTGCTACCTGTACTTCCAGTATTTTGGAAATCGATACCTTCGTCGCCACAAACTGGAGCATTACTTGAAAAACTTGCAGTTGGCGTTTCATGGATAAGTATTGTTTTTGTAGTTGATGATGAGCATGAAGTTCCGGTATTAGTTACAGTAAAAGTAACTTCTTTGATTCCATGTTGTGAAAATACAATATTTTGAGGGTTTTGATCCGTTGAACTTGCAGGATTTACATCATCACCAAAATTCCATAAAAAATCTACTCCTACATTATCGCCAGTACTTGTAAAGCCAATTGGTAAGCCCGAACACTGTGGAGCAGTACTTGAAAAATCAGCAATTGGTGTTTCAAGAACAAAAACAGAATCTATATGCGTATTTGAGCAGCTTCCATTACTGATAGTGAAACTTACATATTTCCAACCAGCAGTTGAGTATATAATTCCTCCAGGATTTGCAGAATTTGCAGTAGCGGGCGAGGCTCCATTACCAAAATTCCAAATAAAACTAAGATTACTTCCAGTACTCCCTATATTATTAAATGTATAAATATCACCGAAACATAATGAATCTGAATGTAAAAAGTTTGCTACTGGAGTTACTAAAATATTAATATTTTGAATAATACTATCTAAACAACCAGTTGTAGTATTAGTTGTTATTAATTTAACTTGCTTTGTTCCAGGGGTAGCGTAAATTATTCCGAGAGGATTTTCATCTGTACTACTTGCAGGAACAGCACTTACCCCAAAATCCCACAAGTAAGTAACATCTGTATTTGTACCTGTATTTGTAAAATCTACATTTAATCCAACGCATTGTGGACTTGTATTTACAAAATTGGCAACAGGGGTTTGATAAACAGTAATGGTCTGATTTACAGAGCCTGAGCAAGTTCCATTGCTAATAGTTAATTTTACATTTTTTGTTCCGCTACTTGTATAAATAATGCCTGTTGGATTTTCGGCAGTCGAAGAGGTAGGTAAAGCACCAGCACCAAAATCCCAATAAAAAGTTAATCCCATACCAGTACTTCCAGTATTAGTAAAATCGACTTCTGCATTAACACAAGCATTACCAGAATAATCAAAACTTACAATCGGCGATGCGGTTATAGTAATAGTTTTACTTATTTGATTAGTGCAACTTGTTAGGTTATCAGTTACTTGAAGTGTAACAGTTTTGTTTCCCGAACTTGAATATGATATGCCTATTGGGTTTTCATCAGTACTAGTAGCAGGACTTGCATCAGTTCCAAAATCCCAAGCAAAAGTGCAACCGCTAGTAGTTCCTGTATTTAAAAAATTAACATTAAGACCAGAACATACTGGAGAGTTACTACTAAAATTAGCTACTGGAGCCTGATACACAGTTAATGGCTGAGTTGTATTACTTGAACAATAAGAATTATTTATTGAAAGACTAACAGTTTTTACTCCTGATGAAGCGTACTGAATACCAGCAGGGTTTTCGGCTGTGGATATTTGTGGATTTGCTCCTGTTCCAAAATCCCAGGAATAATTCCAAGCAGAGCCACTTGTACCAGTATTAGTAAAATCAAAATTAGTACCCATACAATCAGCGCCAGAGTCAGTAAATGATACTATTGGTGTTTCTCTAATAATGATGTTATTTTGATAATTATTACTGCAACCTGTAATAGTATTAGTAATTGTTAAAGATACTTGTTTGGCACCATGAGAGGAGTAAACCACTCCACTTGGGTTTTCGTTAGTTGAGTTTGCAGGACTAGCATTTGCACCAAAACTCCAACTAAAATTACAGTTTGCAGATGCTCCGAAATTAGTAAAATCGACATCTGATCCAGCACAAGCAGGTGCATTAGAGGCAAAATTTACATTTGGAGTTTGATTTACATCAATATTAACACTTGTTGATTGTAAGCAATGTCCGTTAGAAATATTTAATGTTACAGTTTTTGAACCAGAACTTGTCCAATAAACACCTAATGGATTTTCGGCTGATGAAACCGCTGGTATAGCACCAGCACCAAAATCCCATGTGTATATCCAGCTTGGTCCGGAGCTGCCAGTATTAGAAAAATCGACAATTTCGTTTTCACATACGTTTGTAGAAGTAACATTAAATGATGCAGTTGGATTTTCATAAATCATTACTCCATTATTTTTGTAAGAAACGCAACCAGTTACAACATCAGTAACCGTAAGAGAGACTTCCTTAATCCCTGCCAGACTATATGTTACAGCAGGTGGAAACTCGTTAGTAGCAGTAGCTGGGCTTGCTCCTGTTCCAAAATCCCATACATAAGTACAATTAAAATGGCTATAGCCACTATTTGCAAAACTTACTGCACTTCCCGTACATTCTGGTGCTGAAGAGGAAAAATCTGCTTGCACGCTATCACAATAATGAAGTACCTGTGCGTGTGCTACTAATCCGAATAGGCTTGATAGCAGAATTAGTTTAAGTCTTTTCATAAAAAAATATTTTTGAATTATATTAAAATGCTTTTAATTTTAAGCTGACAAGATACTTAAAATTATAACTCTACAATAAATATTTACTCACTAATTTTTGTGTTTATTAATTATTTTATAAAAATAAGAAATTTTCATATACCACAATTCAAATTTATGTAATATATTTAAAATATTATTTTAGCTTTGAGGGCAGTGCGTGTTTTTTATCAGATTTTTTATAAAATTTAAACTCTTTAAAGCTAAAAATGATAAAATCAAACTTACCTATTAAAGATAAGATTAAAGCAGAATATAATATTATAGGTACTAAACAAATAATAATTGGTTCAAGCCAATATCCAGTAAAAGAAAAGATTTTAGCATTATTTGGTGTTTTTTTTCTAAAAATCACTTTAACTTCTTTACCATTTTCATATTTAATGTTTCGTTTTGCATCAAATATTATTTCTTGATTTTCATAAAAAAATTGCACAATAGACGCTTCCTCAGAATCTTCTGGAAATATTTTATTACGCCATTCTTTAACTCCTATTATTGTACCATAACTAAATTCAGATTTACTAATATCATTTATTCTGTTTAGTGAAAAATATAATGCTACTATTATAAACCCTGACAATAATAATATTTTCCTGCTAATTTTTATTCTCATTTGCTTAAAATTGATTCATCAAATTTAAGCAAATAATTTATAGAAAGCTATTCAATTTGTTTTGAAAGTATTAAAAACCTGAGTTCGATATAATTTTTGTGTTCAGAACGCTTAGAAATAGTTTTTTTTATCGGTGGTTTCGAGACATTTTGGCTAAGGCCAAAACCCTCAACCACCTTTAATTCGAGACATTTTGGCTAAGGCCAAAACCCTCAACCACCTTTAATTCGAGACATTTTGGCTAAGGCCAAAACCCTCAACCACCTTTAATTCGAGACAAAGTTCCTAAAATCGCTTCCCTCAACCACCTTTCATCGCAGTATTCAAGGGGACTGAGGGATTCGAGGCACGAGAATCGTCTCGAAGTCCCCGTTTTTCTCAAACAAAATAATAAGAACAGAGTATTTTAGTTTACGGTTCAACAAGTTTAAATTGGTCTCCTGTTTCCTCAACAATCTTACGATACCAATCCTCTCCATAGCCTGGCTGTTCGATTGCAGGAGCGTAATACAAATAACCTTCAGGAACTTTGGTTGGAGTTTTAATGTTACCGTCCATATATTTAGTAAACAAGAACGCAAATAATTCAGTCCATGTTTTGTGAGTTGTTATTGAGGCATCATTTGAGAATCTGTTTAGTTCATTTTTTGTTTTTACTGGATCAGTTTTATAAAGACGAGCAAGTTTTTCGTCATTTTTTGCTATACCTTGCACAAAGCTTTTATGTAATTCAGATTGCACTTTTTCGATTTCGGGATAAATTACATTATATCTTGTGTAAGCAAAATTTGAAACAAGGTTAAAAATCCAGAAAGCCGACTCTGTTGTAAAGTTCATTAAATCACCATTTCCGATTTTGTATGGTTGTGGGATAACATCAATTGAGGCATACATTGGAACATAAACGGTTGTCGCAGCATCGTCAACAGAGAACCAGTTTATAGCACCAATCATATCGGGCAACCAGCTACGAAGTTGTGCAACAAAAGAGAATGCTGTTTGTTGAGTTGCAGTTGCTCTCTCATTACAATAAGTAACGCCGTCCACTTCCCAAGTTAGAGGTCTCCAACGATATGGATTTCCAAAAGCACCAGCACCCATATCTTTCGACATATCAAGTTCAGTTCCTTCTAAGTGGTCTGCCATATATTTAAATACATCAATTTGAGAAACTTTTTGTGCAGGTTTTACCCACAATGGCATTCTGTTAGTTGCATAACCATGCTCTCCTAACTTATAATTACCTTTAGCATATTCCCAATATTTATCCATACCTTCGGTTACAGCATTATAAAACGCCCACACTCTTATTTCGCAAAAACGAGCAGCACCAAAATCAATAGGTGCATAAGTATCAGAGAAACTAAAGTCAGCATCTTTACCATTAAAATATTTTTTTTCGCGTGCAAAACTTATTACGTCCTTAGAGTTAAAAGTAGTTTGTTTTGGATTGAACCAGTCATTTTTTTTCTGATAATCAAATGTTGTAATTCGAGCATGATTTGCATGAGCACAAACATATCCGTCAGGAATAAGCCTTGCTACCCAAACAGCACCTTTATTATTGGGACCTTTACCAATAAGTTCAAATATCCATGCTTCGTTTTTATCGCAAACAGAAAAAGTTTCACCACTGCTATAATAGCCATAAGTGTCCATCAATTCGGTAATTATTTTAATAGCTTCTCGAGCTGATTTTGAACGTTGTAATGTTATGTATATTAAATTTCCATAATCCATTATTCCAGTTGTATCAACCAACTCGCTTCGTCCACCATAAGTAGTTTCACCAATAGCCACTTGATGCTCGTTTACATTACCAACTACATTGTAAGTTTCCTCTGCTTGTAGTATTTCACCAAGATATTTGCCTGTATCCCACTCATAAACTTTAAGTAATGTTCCTTTAGGATATTTTTTTGCTGGCCAATGATATAATTCTCCATAAAGAAGATGACTGTCAGCAGCATAGCTTACCATTACAGAACCATCTGTTGATGCTCCTTTGGTAACAATAAAATTCGTACAAGAATAACCAGCAAGCGAAAATAAGAACAAACTGGTAAACATAATCACAAAATATTTTCTCATCATTTTAAAATTTAAGTTTTTACAAATATAATTTTTAATCTGCTAAATACAAGGTTAAAAAAAAGTAAAATTTAGATTTTAACAATTTTTATACATTTTTATTAAATTATTTTAGTCAAATAATAATATGATAATTACATTTGTCAAAAATTAAGCCGTATTATGATAAATTCAATTTTATGGGATGTAAATCCTGCTTTATTAGATTTAGGTAGTTTCCAAATTAGATATTATTCTATTCTTTTTGCCATTGCATTTATAATAGGATATTTTGTTGTGAAAAAGATATATAAAAAAGAAGGAGTGCCAGTTTCAGAGCTCGACACCCTAACAGTTTACGTTGTTCTTGGGGGATTGATTGGAGCCAGATTAGGACATTGCATTTTTTACGATTGGGCATATTATCAAAATAATTTATTAGAAATTATTTTGCCAGTAAGTTTTAATCCTGAATTTCATTTTACAGGATTTCAAGGGCTCGCAAGCCATGGCGGAGCATTAGGAATAATTGTTTCAATGTTAATATTAAAAGGCAAATCTACTAAAAAAAGTTTCTTTTGGTTAATTGATAGAGTTGTTATCCCAACTGGATTTGCAGGAGCTTGTATAAGATTAGGAAATTTGTTTAATTCAGAAATATACGGTCATCATACCGATTTGCCTTGGGGGTTTATTTTTGTACGAAATGGCGAAACTCTTCCAAGTCATCCTACTCAATTGTACGAAGCGTTTTTCTACGTTATTACTTCTATCGTATTATTAAAACTTTATAAAATTGAGAGGTTTAGAAATGCTAAAGGTTTCCTTTTAGGTGTGTTTTTTATCTTAATATTTACAGCACGATTTTTCATCGAATTTGTTAAAGAAAATCAAGTAGATTTTGAAGCCACAATGAGCTTGAATATGGGACAAATACTAAGCATCCCGATTGTTCTTGGTGGAGTATTTCTTGTATTCTGGTCTCTTAGAAAATCTAATAAAACTACTAAAGAAACTGTATAATCAAAATGACTAATACCTTAAATATAAAGCATTGCTTATTGCTATTGGCATCTATCGTTTTATTTAATAATTACATTTTAGCTCAGAAAAACAACAAAATAGTGTACAAAGTTTCGTACCAACAGTTCTCAAATGGCAAGTATCAAGAAAATCGTGACTTTGACATGGTTTACTCAAACGGTATTTGTTATCTTTCTAATGATGACGATAAAATCAGGCATTATATTGACTTAACAAAGAAATTAAATGTTGACATTATTACTTACAACGACAGTTTGTACAAAACTTTATCGCATTTTGATAATTTGCCTACACCTATTAGTATAAGTGATAGTGTTGAAATAATTAATAAGCACAAATGCAAAAAAGCGGTTTATAGTTCATTTTCAAACACTATTGAAGTTTGGTACAATGATGAGTTTGAAGCAAAAGGCAGTCCTTATGCAAATTTTTTGCCCGATTACAATTCACTTGTTATGAAAGTAGAGATTAATGGTAATAGATCAATCGTATTCGATAAAATTCAAAAAATAAAAATTGACGAGCTTCTCGCTTATCCTTTTGAAAATGCTATTGAAATTACAGATTCTGAATTTGAAGAACTCAAAATACTATCTCGATATATAATTGTACCAGTATTCGATGATGAACGCGTAAATTTTAATCCTGAATTGCCTAAACTTAATATTGATGATACTCTCAACGACCAAATTTATCATTTGTCAAACGGTGGAGTAATTCTAAAAAAGATAAAACTACCAGAAATTACAAAAAAAGGAGCGTCTTGTTTTGCTAAATTAAATGTAAAATCAGATGGCGATGCCTACGACAGAACGGGTTCTATTTTTGTAATTCAAAATGAAAACCAAAATTTGATATTAGATGCTTTTAATAATTCTTTGGACGTTTTACCAGTTATACAGGATAAAAATGGAGAAGAATACCAAGGTATTATTAAAACTACTGATTACGACCCTCCTATTGAGTTAATGAGGTTTTTTACATCTTTTGGTGCAGGTAATTTTAATATATTAAGACCTATTAATAATTATAATTGGGCAAAAGACATACTTTACAAGCAAGAAATTACAAATTTAATTCCCGATGATACAGATGAAATATGGATTGGTGTTTTTATTGGAAATTATGATAAAAATGGGCATAAAGTTAGTCTTGAATTAGATTTTTATCCTGGTTGGGAAGATGAAATCGACAGTCTGAGTAAATTCATTATGCCATTATTTAATACAGTAAATATAATGGAAATGTCGGGTCAAAATTATTGTAAACTATTTAAAACAGACACATTACAAGTCGAATTTAATTTGCCCGAACATCTAACAAATCCTCAGCTTATATTTACAACAACAGGCCATGGCGGCTGGGGAAATGGAGATGAGTTTGTTTCAAAATTAAATCAAGTGCTAATTGATGGGAATAAAGTTTTTGAAATATTACCATGGCGAACAGACTGTGCTACATATCGTTTAAGTAATCCTGCATCAGGTAATTTTGGGAACGGATTATCCTCAAGTGATTTAAGCCGGTCAAACTGGTGTCCAGGAACACTTACTCCCCCCTATTTTATTCCACTAACAGAAATTGAACCAGGCAAACACAATATACAAATCATAATAGACCAAGGTGAAGATGAAGGAAGTAGCTTTAATCATTGGTCGGTAAGTGGTACTATAGTTGGGAAAATAAAGAAATAAATAATAAGTTTAGAACACCTGTACTGTCAGCAACTGCCGATTTATTATTCACTTAATCTGTTTTCGATATCCATTCTTTGATGTAAAATCCTGATAATTTCACCAATATTATTTTTTTGATTGTTCATATTCAAAAAGTCTAAGTGCAGCTCTCATTACTTCACTAGCTGTTGCAAATTTACCAGACTTAATTCGTTGCTTAATGAAATTATCAAAATATTCACCTAATAATATTGATGTATTCTTTGCCATAATAATTATTGGTTTTACAAAGATACCAATTATTGGTATATGACACAATTTTTTTTCGGTTGTTGCTAACTGGTGGGTATAATCAAGTTATTTCGACCAATTTGTGAGTTTGCCGAAAAACTAGAGAAATCTGTTTGAACATGACTAAAAGTTACAGTTAAATTTATTGATAAAATTGCAACAATTACAAAAAAATCAGGAGTCCCGAGATTTTCAAAGTGTTTGTATTCAAGTTCTGTTAGAGTTGTGTAATTTTTCCTTTACCTAATATTTTATTTTCTGTTGAGTGATGTTTTAATTTTCCAAATAATAAATTTAATTATTGAAATTAGGATAAAGCTAAGTCCAGTTAATACACTTGTGATTGCAAAAAAATACATTAATTCAGCATGAGTACACTTGATTTCATCTTCAGTTCCATAATCAAGGACTAAACCATATTTAATGGATAAGTAGAGCCCAAAACCCAATAATAACAAGCTTATTAAAATACTCGGCAATGTATAAGTATTTTTTTTAAATATGCTGATTTTTATTAATCCTAAAAGAACGAATAAAATCATAATAACCGATAACGATATTTCAATTATGTAATTCAAAGTTTATTATTTTTAATTAAAATCAACACTAATCTAATCTAAACGAGTAAAGTTTAATAAAAAGTTTACAAAAATAGAAACAAACTATCAAATGTGCAAATTTGGATATTCGGGTGATACTGCCCCCCCCCCATCATGGTAATATTGCCCTCCCTCTAAAAATATTCAAAGAACACATAACCTGACAAAATTACTTTTTTTTTCTTAAACTTTCACCTTTAAGTTCAATTCTGTGTGAAGTATGAACTAATCTGTCCAAAATTGCATCAGCAATTGTGGTTTCTGAGATTCTTTCGGACTACTTAGACTGCCTGAACTTCATTATGTTTACCAGGTGATAACATTAACGTCTTTCCATTTGCAAGTTTTAAAGGCACCTTTGACATTTCTCTATCTTTACTGTATTTATCCTTTAAATAACCTATTTGTGCTTTAAATTTTTTTACAGCATCATTCCATTTTCGTGTACGATAGGTTTTTATAGTTTCTATTGCTATTTCAGAGATGGCATAGTGTGTTCTTGGACTATTAACTGGTAAATCGGGGATATCTGGATTATAATCAACAATTCCTGCTTGAACAAGTTGATGAAGCACTTGCCTTCTTATTGTCTCACGTGTGTTTGGAGCATATTCTTTTTGGTAGTTAGTGGCGATAAAGCTCATTATACCTTTTGAAACGCCTTTACTTTGATTTTTAGCTTTAACCCACTTATCTTTTTCTTTTATGCCACATATTGCAAGTAAAGTATAACCTGCAATTTCATTTTGTTGTGCCTCAGGCAACCCCAATTTTTTTAAAATCAACTGTGCTTCTTGTATTTTCGTCATATTTTTTTTCAAAAAGGATTTCATTAATAATTTTATCAATAAGCTGTTTTTCAGGTTTAACAAATTCTTTAATTTTGTTGCCTATTAAAATTATATCAGCAAGAGGAGGCATTTTTATTTGTTTTAACTCTGAGGCTCCTACTTGAGTATTTCCGTTAAATGTTCTAAAATAAGTATCAAACAAACTACTACTAAAAAGTGCCGCAATACCCCATGTTTCGTTTTCAGATAAATCTCCTTTTGGTCTATGAATATAATTTATATGATTTTCTATTCCTATCATTTCTGTTTTGAAATTGCAAGAAAAATACGGACAGCAAACTAATCTACTTTTATCATCTTTTGAACTAAAACGTCGTAATAAAACGTAATTTTTATTCATTACTAATACTTTTCTGGAATTTTCAATATTTAAAATGTATCTTGGTTTATTCGCTTTTTGAAGTGGATAGTTCAACTCCATTTCTTTAATATTGTGTAATCAAATAAGAGGAGAAAGTGTTTGATTTAATGTTCCTTCTGTTTTGAGGTATTCAGCACACCGAAATGCAACAACAGGACCTGTAGAAATTTGAATATTATAATCATTCAACGAGCTTTTCCATTGCTTAAATATATTGATAGTTTTAACTTCTTCTTCATTTGAAGGAATAAACAGTATTTTATCTATTGATTTAAAATCGATTAAAGTTTCAGCATTAAATATTGATTCAGAAGGTTCGTTTAATCCTTTGTAACATTCTGATACTGTTATTTTTATTTGTTTATTTATTTGTTTAGTAGCTCGCAAAATAATGTTTTCTTGCAAGACTTTATCATTTTTAAACATTTTATTTCTTGATTCAAAGATATGTATATGTGAAATACTTACATCCTTAAAAAAAGATTGTCTAAATGCTTTAAAATAATTTCCTGCTGCAAAACTTCTTGGTGTAATAAATATTAATTCCCCATCAGATTTAAGTATTTTTGCAGATAATCCCATAAATATTGAATAGATATTTGGTTGTCCATATACCAATATTTTTGCTAAAGATGCTCTTTTATCTGATTTTGATATTTTAAAGTATGGAGGGTTCGAGATTATATAATCATACTTGTCTATTTTTTCTATTCCAAACAATGAGTTTTGAGCAAAAGCTTCTGAATTATCAAGAACAAAATCAGATTGAATAATGCAGAAATTTATTTTTATGTTTTTTTCAGTTAACCATAAAACTAAAAAATCAATAACTTTTTCCGTTTCATTAATAATACTTAAATCAGTTTCATAAAGAGTTAAATCTATTTCTTCCAAATCACATTTTCCTACTAATGTTTCTATTAATGAGCATGACAGAATAGCTGTACCACAACCGGGGTCAAGAATAGAATTTTTTTTTGATTTCGGCTTAGCCAAATTTGCCATAAAATCAGCGATTTGTTTGGAAGTAAAAAACTGCCCATATCTTTCTTATGCTTATCCGTTGTAGAATTAGCATATTTAAGACCTGTAAATTCTGCAAATTCAGAAGGCAATTTATAATTTTCTTTTAACTCAGTCATACTACAAAAGTAATCAATTTTGAACTTATTAGCAAAAATTTGGCTCTTTATAAATTGGATTATCGGTTTGCAAACTTAAACTTTGAAATGTGTCAAATACAGGATATTTTATCATTATTACGCTTCAATCCTACTCGCCAACACTACTATTTACTCAAAATTCTATTAATAAAATCTTCAGCTTCCTGTATTTCTATTTCTAAATTTGAGATCAAGACATGCATCTTATGAACTATATCTTCTATTTCTAATATTTGCTGATCATCAATATAGCCTTCTGTCATTAAATAATTTTCTAATTCATCAGCATTGTCGGCTCTAAAGCGAGATACTTCCCCATTTCTTAAGGCCTGAAGCAGTTGTTTAGGATTATGATTGGATTCCTCTAATTTCTCGGCAACTCTATCAATAAAAGCACCTGTAATGACACCTGAAGATTCTAAAACATTTCTATCTATTGGACGAGAACGCCCTTGTTTATAATAATTTTTAAAGCTTTTTAAAATTTCAATTTTATTCTTCAAAGATGTATATTTTTCTTTATCAAAACTTTGAATTTGTCCATTATTATTGAAATAACTTTCTAATTGCCCCCAAGTTTTGATTCTTCTTTTTAAGCAAGCATATAATAAATCGAGATTGTCAATTAAATACCAAAGATGAAGCTCACTACTGTTCTGCATCAGCACATTAAATGGAAGTTTGTGGATTAAATCTCCATATTCCTTATGAGTTTCCCCTTTTGGAGCAGGAACTGATTGAAGTAAATTAAACTTATCCAAATCTGGCATAAAATCACTATAATCATGCGATTTATTTGTGTTACCATCTAATTGAATAATTTGATATTTAAGCTCTGATTGCGATTGCAAATAAGTCAGCCACTTGCGTACCTCGTCAGCTTGAGCAGTAAAATAAAATACTTGCCGCCCTTCCCTACTAATTTCAATTAATGATTCAATAATAGCTTTTGCCCGCTCATCATCGCTATTGGCTAATAACTCATCTGCTAATATGGGTAATTTAATTGATGATTCTGCTGTTTCAACATAAGCTAATCTAACTGAAAGTAAAAGCTGCACTCGGGTTCCTGTTGATAATTCAGATAAATCTTGCCCAAGTTTAAGGATTGTATCGTAAGCTTTAAAATTTGGTTCTCCTTCTTCGCCTAACAAAAGCTCATATCTCCCATTTGTAATTTGATTAAGAATTTCATTTGCTCGTGTAAAAACTATTGGTCGGTTTTGATCTTGCGTTTCTTTTTTTAACTGACTGATTATAAGGTCTCCAGCAGCTAAAGACAAATTGTTTTCATATAATTTATTGAGATTATCTAATGCTTCTTCTTTTTTGGTCAATACATCTTCTAATTCGTGGCCCTTCTTTTTCTGCTTAATTAAAGTTTCGATACTTGTGATTTCCTTTTGAATTTGTTCTAATTGCTTAGCAATTTCTTGATTTTTATTTGCTTCTTCTTTTGCTTGATCAATACTTAAATTTTCAATTTCATTTTTATATTTATTATATAAGGAGTGTTCTTGTAACAGTCTTTCTTTTGATGCACAATCAAGCTGTTTTAAACGATATTTATCATTAATTTGCCTGTAATTTTCTAAATTATTTACTAAGCCTAATACTTGTTCTTTGTTTTCATCTTTTATATCCAAAATAAGATAAATATCTACAAGTTTTTGTTCATATTTCGTCTTTAAGTTATTTTGCACTGTAATTTGCTCGTTTTTTTGTTCAATTATCTGAACTTGAGACTTTCGTGTACTCTCTTGAGTTATTAAATCTTTAAAAACAGCTTTTCCTTGAGATACATCAGTTACAATTTTTAATTTTGATTTTTGGAATAAGGCATTGATTTTACTTAATTCTTCTGTATTTTGTTTTTCTAATTCTGATTTTTTAGCTTCCAATGATTTTCTTTGAGTATGAGCATCTTGCCACTTTTTTACATTTATCAAAAACCAATATAAACTACTAAAATCACTGGAATTATTTTCGGGAAATCCAGGAGCAGTTTGTAATTTTGCTATCCGTTCCTCACGTTTTTTATGCAAATTATCAATGCGTTCTTCTAGTCTATTCAGATTATTCTTCGCATTGATTAATCTTTGACTAATTCTATCTGCATCTTTAATATCTTTAAGATTTTCGATTAATTCATCAATTCTCTTAGCTACATTTTCCACATCCCAGTTTGACGGTGCATTAAGACCAGAATTAATAAAATCTTGTTCTCTGATACCAAGTGAATTTGAACCTTTATCTTTTTTTAAATAAGCAAATGCAAAAATGAAAACAATCAAAATAATCCCAAATAAACCAAACCATCCAACAAAAAACGTTGCAATCGCAGTTAAAACACCTACTAATGAAATTATAAGAAATAACTTAAAAGACAATCCATTATTACTTATTGGTTCTTTTAACCATTCACCCAATGTTTTTATTCCTTGGCTAAATGTTTCTGAACTTTGCTCATAATTTTTGTATTTCTCTGCTTCCTCCTCTAATATTTTAATTTCAGAAAGCAGATATTCCTTTTCTCCTAAAACCTGATGAGCATCCTTAAGCATTTTATCAAGTCCGCTTACATCATCAATATTTAATTCTTTCCAATCTTCTGGCTTAATTGACTTATCAATACTATTTAAAGAATTTAATTCAACAGATTTTAGTCCTGCAATTTCTGTATTATAATTACGAATATTGCGTTCGGATTCGCTTAATTGTTCAAGTCTTTTCTCAAGTTCATTTATTATATCGTCGCCAATTCCGTCTGTAAGAATAGTTAGTTTTTCAAGTTCTTTCTGGCTATTATTTATTTCTCTTTCGGCATTCTCAATATTGCTTTGACAGTCTTCAATCTGGCTTTCTAATTCTTGAATTTGCTCATATTCTTTACCAGAGATATTTTTCATTGAGTCCGAAAACTCATTCATTTGATCAGAAAGTTGGGCATACTCAGACTTAAGCTCCAAATAATCAGCAATTTTGGAATAAAACTCATTTAATTTTGCTGCATTTTCGGAATTTTCTTTCTGTAAATATAAGTCAACAAGCTTATCCTCTTCAGTTTTTAACTTTTTTTGCTCATCCCTAATATTTTTATAATTTTTATCTGCGTCTGCAAAAGCTTTATACTCTGAGATGCTCCTATAATAAGGTTTTGATGAATATTCTAAACTCTTTTGAATAGCATCTAAATCAAATCCTCCAATAGATTGTTTGGCAATTTCCTTTGCTAAATCATTTTCTTTACCTTCAACTAATTTATGTAAAGCTAAAAGATAACGATGTTTACTTTCGGCAGTTGGTAATCCGCTAATCTGATCTTGATTTCCGTTTCGTTGAACAATTATTTTCTCTGAATCAATATTAATTCCCCACACATCTTTGTCAAGGATAACCGAAGCTTCGACATCTAATCCTTTAGTATTATCGTGCCATATAAGTTGCTGAATAACACGTGATACCGAGCTTTTACCCGAAGCATTAGCTCCAGTTATAATATTAATATTACTCGCGAAATTATTAAGTGATTTTAATCCTCTTGGAAATCCGGGCATCTTGCGAATTGAAAGATCTTTTAATATGTAAGAGGCTTTTTTCATTGATTTTGCTGTCCAATTAATTCGGTAAGGATTCGATTACATTCTTTTAAGAGATATTGTGTTGAGTCTTGATTTTCGTCAATTTCAAATCTTTCTGTTGTTCGTAGAGCATGATAAGTGCCAGATTGATTAATAGAATTACAAATTGATTTCCATTCTTGAAGTAAATTATCTGCAAACTCAGTAGTTTTTCCTTGCTGAAGTGCAATAATTGTTTTAGCCAAAACCCCTGCAGGCGATGATTCTTTAGCCAATTCTTCCATGTTTTCCACTTTTGGCTGAACATCAAGTTCTATCTTTCGCACAGAAATTTGAGTTGCTACTCCTTCTATTTCTTGGTCATAATCAGCAATAATTGGATTTACCCATGTTTCTAAATCTTTAATCTTGCTATGTTCACCTATAAGTATTAAATCATAAATTATAAACAAGACATTTTCTAATTCTATTTTTTTTGATTGAGCATCTTCATATAATTTTGAAGTTACAGTCTCTCTAACACTTGCTTCATCGGTTTTATCAGTAATATCAACTGAAAGCGTTTCGTATCTTACTGGCGATAAAGGAATTTGCTTAATTTCAATATCTGTTTGGGAATTAATTGTAAGTAAAATCGGACCATGTATTCCCTGTTCCTTAGCACTTAAAGCATGTGGTGAGCCAGGATAATACACAATAGGTTCAGATTTATTTAGAATTTCTGGTTTATGTATATGTCCAAGAATCCACGCTTGTACGGAATGAGACATAAAATTATTGATATCTATTGGTGCGTAATTGCTATTATCAACGCCAACATCTCCATGTAAAATCCCAATTGTAGTTAAATTTGGATCTATTTCCGATATTTTAAAACTTAAAAGTGGATCTTCACTGACATATTTTTTTGGAAAAGACCAGCCAATAAATTGAATATTTTTTCCATTTTTAGAAAATGTATCCATTTCCCATGTTCCATTAGCTCCTAATAGACGAATATTGCTATGTTTTTCGGAATCTACTAATTGCGGCAACACTTCAAAATCATGATTTCCAGCAACCATATAAACTGAAATATTTGATTGTTTTAATCGCTCAAAACCAGATTGCAATGGACCAATAGCCTCAAAGTAGCGATTATCCTGATCCACAATATCTCCGGTGAGTGCTAATACATCAACATTATTCTTAATTACGTAATCAACTATCCTATCCCAAGTATATTTTGTAGCACCTTCTACAGCATCATCCTTAATATTAGATGATTTTTTTCCAATATGAATATCGCCCGTAGCTAAAACTGTTAATGCCATAATTTTAATTTATCATAATATGCAATTGTCTGATAAGATTTTATGCTTGCAAAGTAAATATTGTAAAAAATCATTTATCAAACTCCTACAAACTTAAATAAAAGTTCTAATTAATCCAATTAAATTCAGCAATATATTTTGATTATTCGTGAGAAAGCGGGACAAAACGAGCTTTTAAATCTGGATTTACCATATCTTCATCTAAAGGATACATTGGACGGTCAATTCTTTTATAAGGTAATCGATGTAAATCTTGATCAACTCCGCCTGGTGTAAGTGCCATAATCCAATCGCCTCGCATTTCGTACAACTCAGGCACTAAATATCCAATTTTCACTACAAGAACATCCGCTTCACGTGGATTTAATCCCAAATTTGTAAAATCAGACTCGTAATGATATGGTTTTCTTTTATTTGTAACAATAACTTGAATATTGCCAACACGAACTACCACTTCTGTTTCTGCGTTTTTATCGCCATGAAGAATTGCTTCTACAATACCTTTGAGTTTTATAGGACCTTCGTACCTATCATCAATTTCTGCACCAACAAAAGCTTCTACCTCATTACCTATACCAATTTCAATTGCTTTTTCGATAAGTTTAGGACCAGGTATTGAAGCATAAATCAAGGAAGGACCTGCTTTCTTATTAAAACCATCATGTTCTAGTATTTGCTTCAAAGTCCACGTAACATCCCCAGCACCACCAGCAGTAGGATTATCGCCCATATCACTTATAATAAACGGTTTTTTACTACTGTGGATAGCCATTTCCAAACATTCATCTAACGGAGCCACGGGAGCAACAAACTCAAACTGATCGCGAACACTCCAAAATGATTGAGCCAAGATTTCAGCAGAACGCTTTACTTCTTGCATATCATCACCTGTAACCATTACCACTGCTTTGTTTCGTGGCTCATCAGCCCATGCGTAACCCACCCAAATTGCGGCATCAAGCACACCTTCTAGCTTTGTAATCGGGTCAACTTGGGCATACAAACTTTTTGCTGGTTCAATACGAGTACTTGTTTTTTCGCCCGGTAAAAGAATTGGAATAGGAATCCAAGCTTTATATTCAGGTTTACCTTTACCAGACTCTAAGCGGTCAAGCAAGTTTACTAATGCTCGCTTTTTGGATTCAATTGCATCTTCGTGCGGTGCCAAACGATAACAAGTAATTAGGTCAGATAAATGAGCAAGTTCCCACGATACATTTCCATGCAAATCCATAGATGTAGAAATTACAGTTTCATTTCCAACAATTTCTCGGATACGCTTAATCATATCTCCTTCGGGATCATCAAGTCCTACAACGCTCATTGCACCATGAATATCAAGAAATAAACCATCATAAGGCAAATTTTCTTTTAACATTTCTAACATTTCTGTCATAAGTGTATCGTAAGCCTCACGAGTAACTATTCCGCCAGGAATTGCGTGACCTCTTAATGCAGGGAAATATTGAGCTCGTTGTCGAGTAACAGAATCTTCATGCAAAAATGGATAATACGAGAATATTTCTTCGCCACGTCGAGCATGAAAAGCTTCCATAGTAGTTTGTGCTGGTGAAAAAGTACTGCACTCAATAGCTAATCCAGCAATAGCAATCCGTGGATTTTCAACTTTCTCTTTCTTTTGTGATTGACAAGCCAATAAAGACGTTAAAATTATTGCGACAAGTAAAATTTGTTTAAAATTCATATCTGATTTTTTTATTTCTTATTTATAATTTTTTTAGGATTTTTATATTTAAAAAACACTGTCATTACAACACCAGCCACAACTAATAGTCCACCAATAATATGATAAGCAAAAAGCGTTTCGTTAAGAATTAAAATACCTCCAGCAATAGAAACCATAGGGCTTAGATTATTGAACACCGCTATTTGTGAAGCTGGAATTTGAGTTAAAGCAAAATTAGTAAGAAAAGCTGTAAGCATAGATGAGAGAACACCTAAATACAAAACCGACCAAAGAAACTCCATGTAAATAAATGGACTAAAAAACTGACCCAAAGTATTATTATTGACATGAGTAGCAACACTAAAGCCGTTAAATACTATAAATGCAAGAATTGTCATCCATACTGTAATTTCCATAGCCGAAAAATTAGCACTAACGACTTTTCCCAAAACATAATACACCACTAACGAAAAAACAGATAACAACAACAATATTATACCAAGCAAACTGGCACTTCCAGAAACACCACCTGTAAAATAAATTATATACAATATTCCAATAATTGACAATATAATTCCAATTTTTTGCAACAGGTTAGTTTTTTCTTTAAGAAAGACACTGGCTGCAATAAGGGTAATAATAGGCGTTGTAGCAAAAACTATCCCTGCTTCAGAGGCAGAGCTATACTGTAAACCAAAAGTTTGTAAAGCAAAAAACAGCAAAGGGTAAAACAAAGAAAGTAAAAGTAAGGACTTAGCTTTCTTAAAACTAAAACGTGGTAATTTAATAAGACCAAAAAACCACAAAACCACCAAAGAAATTGCTGCTGCGGTAAATCGATGAGCCAGCAAATCCATAGCTCCAGCATATCTCAGTCCAATTTTCACAAAAATAAATGATAAGCCTATGATAATAGTTACCAATATAAGACCAATATACGCTTGACGTTGCTTTTTATTCGTTGACATTTCTTATTACTTACAATTATACAAATTTTATACTAAATTTAGTTTTGTTTATCTTCAATCGCCGCTATTCAAATTGTGAATTCAGCAAATCACTTCAAAGATGCAAAAAATAAATTAGAAGGAGTTTGAAAACTTTATGTTTTTATAGAAGGTTGATTTAACTTGCTATTTAGTGTTTGCAAATAAAGTCAATGTTTGTAAAACAAGAGACTGCAGTTTGGCAGGCTACGTGCATCGCATTAGAAGTAAGAACAAAATTATTTTTCACTTCTCACATTACTGTAGCACTAGGATTATAGCAGCACTCGAATTGCAAATAAATCAGAGCGAGCGGAGGGTATTTTCTGAACCTGTGTATTAATTAATCTAATTTTTAACACAGCGAATATAAAACCCTAAATTTGCCCTACCATCATATCTAGAAACTTCGCTATTATCACAATTCAAGCCACAGTATGATACATTACCCGAACCATCCTCTGTAGTACTCCACCAATAGCTATGATTTCCAAGATTATAAAAAACGCCATTACTATCACGATAGCCTCCTGCCAAAGCTGTAAAACCAGTTTCATTAGTTGCTCCGGTATTTGGACTATTCCAATGCGTTGTTCCAGTTTCTTTTAGTTTTCCTCCAGCTACGTTATTACCACCAAGATAATCAGTTAATTCTGTCCATTCGGCATCGCTTGGTAAGTGCCAGCCATCAGGACACACACCTTGGACTCCACTTGGGTTGGTAGCACTGCCTACTGACACATCCATAGCTGCCGGCCAGTTGTACAAAACACCATAAGTAGTATAGTTTTCTGTAGCTTTTGCATCAGATATGTTTGATCCCTCATAATCATATATATACATACAGGGCGTTGTTTCTGAATCAAGAGCAGGATTAACAACCATTGGCAAATATTTTAAATTTTCTGCCATCCATACCTGATTGCCTATGCTAACGGTTTGATAAACATTATCATCGCGAGAGTCAGTAAAACTACCTACACTTGTATTTTCTTTAGTTGTAAAAGTAATTGCATCACCATATCGAGTACCTACAATATTAGTGGCATAAGCACGCACATAATATGTAGTTTCTGGACTTAAACCACTTAAACTACTTGAAAATACACCTACACTTATACCGTCTGTTGTTTTATTATCTGATATTGTTGGAGATGGATTGGTACTCCAACATACACCACGAGCAGTTACCTCTGCCCCACCATCAGATGTGATATTTCCACCACATTTTGCTGTTGTTGAAGTAATATCCGTAACTCCACTTGTCGATAATACAGGTATTACAAAATCATCATCATCTTTCTCTTCACAACTGTTTGCAAACACTAATAATAATCCCATTAATAATAATGGATAAATCAATAAATTTGTTTTTTGTTTCATAGTTTTAAAATTTTAATATAAATACTCAATTCAAGTTTAAAACACAACAACACTCCTATTTGCAATAAATTCCATTAAATAATGTATAAAAATAAGGCTTTATTTTTATACTACCAAAAAAACTTGTTAAAAATTTTAAATTTAATCATCACCCAATTTAAGAATTGCGTTATATAAGAAATTTTACTTTTGTTTTTTGAGATTATAAAATAATAAACTTAATTATTTTGATTTGGTTTTTTGCCAAGGTTTAGAAATAATTAACACTTGTAGTGTATTAAAACACAGTGCCTTTTAACAGCATTCAATCTTTGTTAACTATAAATTCGACACTATAACCTGCAGGCAATTTAGGTACTAACACCCAATTCATTGATACAGCTGCCTTACTATTATTTTTGCATTTCATGTAAATTTTATAAGTATATTTTAAACTTCCTACATCTTTAATCACTTCTCTTTTATAATATTTTACCTCTCCATCAGATACAGTAAATTTACCGAGTAAAGAATAAGTTGCAAAATCAATTTCAGGTAAAGTATAATCCTCACATACAACTGTACCTAATGTTAACAAATCCTGATATAAGCTGTCATTTGTAATAATATACTCATTTGGTTCATTACCAAAAGGAGGTAAACAATATCCAGTATCAAATTCTTTTACAATAATTCCTTCAAAGATATCTTCTTTTTCACAACTACTAAATAATAGCATGAATACAATAAGTGTAAATAATAATTTAGTGTATTTGTATTTCATAATTTATGGTTTTACGATTTTACAAACTGTCATATCATTCAGTTTATAAGTTTATAATTCACACCTAAGCATAAATTGGAATTGGGATAATAATTATTTGAATTTTCAGATGTTTTCATATTAATTAAATTCATAATATTTAAAATAAATACAACAAGGCAATGGACAGTTTTACATTATTGAAGGTATTTATCTGATTTTCTTTTTCATAAACTATTGGGTCTTTTTTACGGTATTCAATAATCCTTATTTGTGTAGATAAATCCAGCTTTAGTTTACTCCATAATAAATATTCTATACCAAAACCTATACTTCCTGTATTTCCAAAATATTTTACTTCTCTCAACTCATCAATATTTGAGCTATAAGCGGAATAATATTTACCAAGTAAATGAAAGTTATTATTCACATTTAATGAAACAAAAGGGGAGAATTTACTATCATCAAATGTTTTTTTAATCTTCAATTGTATAGGTATGGAAATTATAAAATAATCGTTTTTATTTATATAAGTCATTACAGAAGGACATTCTTCTTCAGGACTAAAAGAACAACCATCATAAGACCTGTAAATATCATAAGTTTGCTTAATATAACTTATCCCAGTCTGAATGTATAAATAGTCATTAATTTTAAATTCACCAATGAGTCCATATCTGTAATTTATGCTTACTTTTTTATCATTATTTTCAGCTTCATAAAAATTCATTTCAGGAGTAAACAATAGGCCAACTGAAAACTCCCCTGTTTGCCCAAACAATGTAGTGCTAAATGCTACTATAACGATTACTATGATTGATTTTTTCATTATATTAATTTTTATTAAGTTTATAATTCACACCTAAGCATAAATTGGGATAATATAAAGGTTTATAATAATAATCGTCAGTTATTCTTATTAGTAAATTTGGTTTTATATAAATATTAAAAGATGAGGATATTTGATACTTTATTCCACATCCCAATTTTGCTATCAAAGCCAGAAAGTCAAAACTTTTGTTTTCTTCAATAAAAGTATTATATTCATGTTTTTGATAAAT
>JAQVOR010000116.1 GCA_028702535.1 Bacteroidales bacterium | reverse complement strand
GAGCTAGAGTGCGGAGTGGGGAGTGAGGAGTGGGGAGTGAGCTAGAGTGCGGAGCGGGGAGTGAGCTAGAGTGCGGAGTGGGGAGTGGGGAGTGGGGAGTGAAAAGCGATACGCTGCGATGCACTGAGTATTCTAAGTTAAAACCAAATTAATTATCAATTATTTTCATTAATTTTTTATTTTTTTTACTACCGCTCTCAACATCTAAAACAAATTTAATAAACGTTCCTAAAAAGTCAAGGGTAAAACAAGTCTTCGTTACACTACGACCCTTGACTTTTTCTCCACTTTTTATTTTAAATATGTTTACGATGTTGATTCGCTGAAAGTGTATGTACCTTGCACAAGTAGTTAAAAAGCCATTCTTACAAAAGGTTCTTCACGTTTAACTACTGCAAAAACTCTATATACTAATTTACACGCAACAGCATTGATTACAGACATTTTATGTTTTCCTTCATTGATTTTACGATTGTAGTAAGTTTTTAATTGCATGTCATGTGTAATTGCAGTAACTGCTGCCTTAAAAAGAGCAGCTTTTAACTCTTTATCTCTATAATGACTGGTTTTTGTTCGACCTTTAACGCTTACGCCAGAAGAATATTCAAATGGAGCCAGCCCGCAATAACAATTAAACTTTCTTGGATTTTCAAAAGCTGTAAAATTATTTGTGCTAACAATAAATTGCGATCCCGTAATTAGCCCTATCCCTACTATAGCTGTGATCTTTTTATAGTTTTTGTTCAAAAGCTTATTCCCGTTAATAATATCTTTAATTTGAGTTTCAATTTTTTTTATTAAATCATTGTATTTACTGATTTCTTTTGCTTGCTGTTTTATTTCATCTCGTAAAGGAATGATTTATGCAGTTATTTTTAAAGATTTCACAGCATTTTTAAATTGTGTTCTGATTTTGACATACTGACGTCTGATAGTCAATAAAGTTTTAATTTTCATAAGTTCATCTGAAGGCATTGTGGTTGGCGTTAACTTATAGTTATGAATTGTTATGTACATTGAAATTCTTTTTGCATCTATAATATCATTTTTACCTCTAACCAAACCTAAAGATCTTATTATTTCCAGCGAAGAAACCATTGAATATTTTATATTACAATTAGACAAAACACTAGCTAATAATAGACCATAATTACCAGTATGTTCACAACAAACCCAAATATTCCCACCATTAGCCTCTTTTTTTAAATGCTTGATTAAGCGTTTAATCATAATCAGTTATAGTTAAAATTACCGACATACAATTAGTTTATAAGCCAAAGAATATTCAATAAAAGAGGAACTATCATTAGTAATCACAATCACTTTTTTAGTTATTTTCAATTATTATTACTATCTTTACATCAATACATAAATACTTTAACCCCATAAACTAAAAAATGACAATCGTGTTCTAAAGAAAAACCAATTAATGTAACAGCAGACACACCAATATAACTGTTTTGGTAAAGAAGCTGTTAGCGATTAACTTAAAAAATATTATATATGAAAAACGCTTACATTGCAACTTATCCTCCCCGCCAGTGCGGAATAGGAACTTTTACCCAAAACCTTTTTAACTCGATGCTTGCATCAGACATTGATGAACCAAATCATGAAAAAAGTTTTATTGTAGCCATAAATGAGTCTGAAGAGGAGCTTGCCTATCCCGAAGAAGTAAAGTTTAATATAAGGCAAGAATTTCAAGAAGATTACTTGGCGGCCGCCAAATATATAAACATAAGTGGTGCTGATTGTTGCATACTGCAACATGAGTTTGGCATTTTTGGTGGTAAAGACGGAGTGTATATTCTGCCTTTACTTTACCAGTTGGAAATACCACTTATTGTAACATTACATACTGTTATTCAAACTCCTTCTTTTGCTCAAAAAGAGATATTACAACGTATCTGCAAAATGGCAAACCGAATAGTAGTTATGAGTCATAAAGCAATAGAGATGTTGGTTGATATATATCAAATCCCGAAAGATAAAATTGCGTACGCAGAACATGGGGTACCAAATTATAGGTATATTCAAGAAGAGGTAAAGAAAGAATTTAAACTTGAACAAAAAAAAGTTCTGCTTACATTTGGTTTTGTTGGACGAAACAAAGGTATTGAAACTGCAATAAAGGCATTATCAAAGGTAGTAAAAAAACATCCGAATGTATTATATATTGTTTTGGGTAAAACTCACCCCAATGTAATCAAACATGCAGGCGAAGAGTATCGTTTATATTTAACTCAACTTATTAAAGATTTGCACCTAGAAAAAAATGTGGTTTTACTAAATAAATATTCAAGTCAAAAAGACCTCTTTAAGTATTTATATGCATCCGATATTTATATTACACCCTACTTAAATGAAGCACAGGTAACTAGTGGAACACTTGCTTATGCTGTAGGCGTAGGTTCGGCAGTTGTCTCCACACCATATTGGCACGCAACCGAACTATTAAGCAAAGGCAGAGGTATTCTCTTTGATTTTGGTAACACCGATGAGTTGTCAAATATTTTAATAGATTTGCTTGATAATCCAGAAAAACGACTTGCAATTCGTAAAAAAGCATTCGAGCATGGAAGAAAAATAACTTGGCCAAAAATCGGGAATATTTATAATGATATAGTTGAAAAAGTAGTTGAGGAAAATATCAAGATAGAAAAGAAAGAGGTTATACCGTTTGATATTGCACTATTACCGGCGTTTTCTATTGAACACATAAAACGTCTTACCGATGATACTGGCATAATTCAACATGCGAAATTTGGAATACCGAATCTTAAAGAAGGATACTGCTTAGACGATAATTCTAGAGCCTTACTAATGGCACTAATGACTTATAAAGTAAAGAAAGACAGCTTTGCTCTTAAATTGTGTCCAATTTATTTAAGTTATATTCATTATATGCAAAACCCTGATGGCAGCTTCAGAAACTTCTTAAGCTTTAGCAGGCAATTCCTTGATGAAGTTGGCTCGGAAGACTCTTTTGGTAGAACAATTTGGGCTATTGGATACATGCTAAATAATTCACCTAACGACTCCTATTACCAAATTGGCAGACTTATTTTTGACAAAGCCACACCGTTTTTCGATAATTTAAAATCCATACGAAGTATTGCCAATACAATAATTGGAATTAGCCATTATTTAAGAAGTAATATGTCGGACGAAATAATGATCGAAAGATTGAGAAAACTTACCCAAGTTTTAATTGAGCAGTATGAACTAAACTCACATGATAATTGGAATTGGTTCGAAGAGTTATTGGCTTATGATAACGCAATACTCCCATTAGCAATGCTCCATGCGGCTGAAATTTTAAACGAAGATTCTATAAAGAAAATTGCTTTTGAATCTATGCAATTCCTCACAGACCACACAATGAGTCAAGGATATTTATCTATTATTGGTAATGAAAAATGGTATAAAAAAGATGGCGAACGCTCTATGTTTGCACAGCAGCCAATAGATGCCATGGCAATGGTTTTAATGTTTCGACAAGCCTATAACATCTCGAATAATAAAGATTATTTAAGTAAGTTATTCAAATCTTTTAAATGGTTCCTAGGAGAAAATGATTTACGAATGAACCTCTTTAATTACGAAACAAAAGGCTGCTTTGATGGACTTGAAAGTTATGGCATAAATCAAAATCAAGGTGCCGAAAGCACTTTAGCTTATTTAATTTCTTATTTGAATGTGTTAAAAGCACACGAAGATTATTATACTAAAGATTAAAACTAAATAAAATTGAAAAAAACATTAATTAAAAGATATTCAAACAATCCTATTCTTACAAAGGATGATATTCCGTATCCAGTGGCAACAGTGCATAATGCAGGTATGGTAAAATATAATGACGAGTACATAATGCTCTTTAGATCGCACAAACTAAACGGACGAAGTATTATTGGAAAAGCTGTAAGTACCGATGGATTTAATTTTAAAGTGGACAAAGACCCCTTTCTGACACCTGCTACCGAAGGTGTTTTTGAAACATACGAAGCTTATGGAGTCGAAGATCCTCGAATTGTATATATTGATGATGAGTATTTAATTACTTATAGTGCTTATTCACAACACGGTGTAAGAATTGGCTTGGCAAAAACTAAGGATTTTAATTCCGTAGAGCGAGTTTCGTTAATTACCGAAGCAGATTATAGAAATGTAGTAATCTTTCCAGAAAAATTTAATGGATTATATGCACGTTTAGATCGTCCTCATTCAGATATTTCGCCTTGGGCAATATGGATTTCTTTTTCGCCCGATTTAAAATATTGGGGAAACTCAGAATTAATAATGAAACCCATGCAATATCATTGGGATGAAATGAAAATTGGACCTGGTGCCACGCCTATTAAGACATCACGTGGATGGCTCAATATTTATCATGGAGTGTTTCCAACTATGGCAGGCAGCGTATATCGACTTGGCGTTGCTTTACACGATTTACATAATCCAGCAAAAATAATTGCTGTGGGCGATGAATGGATTCTCCAGCCAGAGGAAACCTACGAAATTACAGGTTACGTGCCAAATGTTGTTTTTTCGTGTGGTGCAATTCCCGAACCAGATGGAAGTGTGAAAATTTATTGGGGCGCAGCCGATACAGTAATGTGTGTAGGAACAGCAAACATAGAGGAACTTGTCGATCATTGCCTTGAAAATAGTAGAAGTGCTTTATAAAATTGATGATTTAATTTATAATAGTTATCTTTAAATTTTTAATAATAAAAGATTATAAAGATTAAATAAACAGTATTTAAGATAAAAACAATATAAATGAAAGTCGCAATTTTAGCTCCTATAGCATGGCGTACTCCGCCCTTAAAATATGGTCCATGGGAACAAGTAGCATCAAATATTACCGAAGGATTAGTAAAAAAAGGAGTAGAAGTAAGTTTGTTTGCCACAGGAAATTCACAAACCGATGCAAAGCTGCAATATGTTTCTCAAACGGCCTATGCCGAAGACCAATCTCTTGATCCCAAAGTATGGGAATGCCTGCATATTAGTAATTTGATGGAACAAGCAGCGGAGTTTGATATCATTCATAATAATTTTGATTTTTTGCCACTTACATATTCACGATTAATTAAAACACCCATTGTTACAACTATTCACGGCTTTTCGTCTCAACAGATAATCCCAGTATATAAAAAATACAACAACAACAGCAATTTTTATGTTTCGATTAGCAACTCTGATCGTAGTCCCGAACTTGATTATATCGCTACAGTTTATAATGGAATAGACAGTAAAGATTTTACTTTTAATCCAAACCCTAAAGATTATTTGCTATTTTTTGGTAGGATACATCCAGATAAAGGAGCTTGGGAATCTATTCAGATAGCTAAAAAAACAAAAAAGAAGTTAATTATTTCGGGGCTAATTCAAGACGACGCTTATTTTGAAGAAAAAGTAAAACCCTTTATCAATGATACAGACATTGTATATGTTGGAAACTCTGGACCGAAAGAAAGAGACAAATTGTTGGGCGAAGCACTTGCGTTATTACATCCCATTAGCTTTGACGAACCATTTGGTCTAAGTGTTGCAGAAGCTATGTTTTGTGGAACGCCTGTAATAGCTTTTAATCGAGGTTCTATGCCCGAATTAATAGATAATGCAAAAACCGGTTTTCTTGTAAATACTATAGACGAGGCTGTTGAAATTTTAAGTAAAATACAGACTATTAGCAGAAAACAGTGCCGTAATTGGGCATTAGCTAATTTTAGCCTTGAAAAAATGGTTGATGGTTATTTTAATGTTTATAAACAAATCTTAAATAATAATAAATAAAAAATTTATGGAGCAATCAATGGATTTAAAGCGAATTGTGAAGCGAAAAAAATTAAAAATTGTAGGAGATAATTCGCGCGTAATAGCACTACCTCATATTCCGAGTGAATTGCCACGAATAGGCAATATAATACGAAGAGTTTTAAAACTTAAAAATGAAGAATCGGAAAAGCTATTACAGGAAACTCTACACCTATTTGCCAACCGCCATAAAAACATAGAACAACAACTTTTGCGGCATTACGATAAAATATCAGAATATATCCCACAAGGAATAAATCCTAACAAAACTCAAAAGCTACTTGTTGGTGCCTATCTTACGATGGAATACTCTATTGAATCTGCCGCACTTTTTAACCCATCCATTGTTCCACATCCCGATCAAACCTTACTTCCAAAAGGGAGTTTGAGGTTTATTATGAGTTTGAGAGCAACAGGTGAAGGGCATGTTTCGTCAATCGTATTTAGAAGCGGAATAATAGACGAAAACTTCTCTTTTAACTTTGATAGTGTCTCAGAATATGTCGAAACCCCTACTATGGTTCACGACCCATTTTATGACACCAATTTGTTCCAATTAAAATTAAAAGATTTAGAAGCTTGGAATACAACAAGTATAACAATAATGAACAAACTCCCAAGCTTTTTTACTCATGCCGAATTAAAGTTAAGCATTCAAGAAGTTTACATGCACCCCGAAATTAAAACAGACCATTGGACAATTAACGTAATTAATTGGCTGGCAGACTCAAACTATAAAGTTAAGTTTGATGATGAAACGGCTATTTGCGAACGTGTAATATTTCCTGTTTCATCAAATGAGAGCAAGGGTATTGAGGACGCTAGATTTGTTAAATTTACTCACGAAGATGGCGAAGAAACCTACTATGCAACATACACTGCATATAATGGGCATAGCATTTTACCACAACTAATTGAAACAATAGATTTTCAAACATTTAATATTATTACTCTCAACGGCGATGGAGTAAAAAACAAAGGAATGGCACTTTTCCCAAGAAAAGTGAATGGTCAATATGCCATGCTTTCACGACAAGATGGTGAAAATAATTTCATTATGTTCTCCGACAACTTGCATTTTTGGCACACTGCTACTCTTATTCAAAGACCAAAGCATTCGTGGGAATTTGTGCAAATCGGGAATTGTGGCTCACCATTAGAAACCGACAAAGGCTGGTTAGTGCTAACACATGGCGTAGGTAGTATGCGACAGTATTCGATTGGTGCAATATTGTTGGACTTAAAAGACCCCAAAAAAATAATTGCATGTTTAGATGAACCTTTATTATCGGCAACCGAAGAAGAACGTGAAGGATATGTGCCAAATGTCATTTATTCTTGTGGAGGAATGATATTTAATAAAACCCTCATTCTTCCGTATGCGACTTCTGATATTGTATCAAGAATTGCTGTGGTAAATTTGGAGGACTTGTTTGAGAGAATGAAATTTACTTCTAAATAGCCGGGAGTGTGGAGTGTGGAGTGAGGAGTGTGGAGTGGGGAGTGAGGAGTGAGGAGTGGGGAGTGAGGAGTGAGGAGTGGGGAGTGTGGAGTGTGAGTGTGGAGTGGGGAGTGGGGAGTGAGGAGTGGGGAGTGGGGAGTGTGGAGTGTGGAGTGAAAAGTATTTACTGAATCACAGGATCACAGCATCACTGGATTACTGAATCACTGGATTACTGAATCACTGGATTACTGAATCACTGAATCACAGGATCACAGCATCACTGGATTACTGAATCACTGGATTACTGAATCACTGTATTACTGAATCACTGAATCACAGGATCACAGCATTACTTGAATACTGAATCACTGAATCACAGAATCACAGAATCACAGAATCACAGAATCACAGAATCACTTTAATTTCCAAAACTCTCTTAGTTTGAGCTGTTATTTTAAAACGGTTATCAATACGCAAGGAAGACACCCAGAAAATATCATCATCAGACATAAAAACCAGCACTTTATCTTTTTCAAAACTTGATAATTTTAAATCTGAAAAGAAATCGCTTAATTTTTTATAATTATTCATGCCAAAGGGTTTAAAGCGATCTCCATCATTCCAGTTTCTAATTAGAAGGGGGAATTTTATTTTATCAAGGTCAAGCCCTGCAACATTAGCATCTTTATTAATTTTATAATTACTATTATAATTTATTATCGAGGCTTTATGATTAACTTGTTGCATTAACGAAAGCGACTCAACATCAGGGATTAGCAGCAAAACTTCTTTAGGATTATATTTTTTATCCACAATTAAATTATTCCGATTTTTTAAAATTCTGATATTGAGGAATTCGCAATATTTTCCTGTCTGGGCTTCAATGAGCGAAATAGCTTCGACTGCTAAATTTTTTGGGAGGTCCAATTTTAATAATATCTCGTACAGCAATGTTTCTTTTGCTGAGTATTTTTCTAATACACTAAGTTCAACAACTGCGGTTTGGCCTTTATAATAAACACTTTTATTGAATATATAATCCACAAACTCCTTCATAATAAGCTCTGTATCAGACAGGTACTTAACCGACCTAAGAATATTTTCCTTAGCTGCCCTATTTATCTCTTCCAATAAAGGTATCACTTTATGTCTCAACTTATTACGAGAATATTTGGTCTGATTATTTGTGATATCTACACAATACTCGATGTAGTTTTCGTTAGCAAATTCTTCGATTTTTTCGCGAGATACATCAAGTATAGGTCGTAAAAGTTTATTTTTAACACAATCCATTCCAGTAAGCCCTCTTATTCCAGTTCCACGCACAAGATTTGTTAAAACTGTTTCTACCTGATCGTCAGAATTATGAGCTAAAGCAATGTATTGGCAATCATATTTTTCGGCGGCGTCATAAAAAAACTCATACCTCAAGTCTCGAGCAGCCATTTGAATTGAAATTCCATTTGCTTGTGCATAAGCTTCAGTGTCAAAATCCTGGGAAATAAATTTATATTCAAATTTAGCTGCTAATTCTTTTACAAATTGCTCATCTTTATTAGCATCTTCGCCTCTTAAATGAAAATTACAATGAGCTACAACACAATGCAAATCAAGTTCATGCAATACATGTAACATTACAGTAGAATCAATGCCCCCACTTATAGCACAAAGAATTTTAGCTTTTTTACTAATTCCTGCTGATTGTATTATCCGATATACTTCTTTAATCATTTTTTTACAAAAGGTGATTTTACAAATTTAGATAAAAAATCGGAATATTCTTTTCGTGAGATAAATTCGCCTCCCAAACTCTCTAAATGTGGCGTATAAAACTGACAATCAATAATTTTAATATCGTTATTCAAACAAAACTCAACCAAGCCCATAAAAGCGACTTTGGAAGCGTCAGATTTGTGAGAAAACATAGATTCCCCGATAAATATCTTACCTAATAGAACTCCATATAACCCACCAACAAGAACATTATCACTATATGTTTCAAAAGAATAAGCATATCCATATTCATTCAATTTATTGTAAGCATTTTGAATTTCGACAGTAATCCAAGTGCCTTCTTGGCTTGGTCGTTTAGTAGAAGCACAAGCTGAAATAACAGATAAAAAATTAGTATTTATTTTTAAATGATATTTTTTTGCAGAACGTCTCGTTGATTTTGAAATTTTAGCTTTATTCGGAAAAATCACATATCGTGGGTCAGGAGACCACCACAAAATATATTCACTATCATCAAACCAAGGAAAAATCCCCAAACTTAATGCGAGCAAAACTCGTTCTGGTGCAAGGTCTCCGCCAACTGCAAGTAAACCGTCCTTTTCCGCTTCCTCAATTGGCGGAAATATAAGCTCGGGAATTAATTGGTATATCGACATTCAATAAAAATAAAGAAATAATAAGGATTAAAGTACAAATATAAAAATCTTTTCCTAATACGACCGAAGACTTGAGCCCCTCCCAAGGCAAACGCATACTTTTTTTATCACAATAATTTCAAATGTTTTTCATTATTTTTGAGTCTGAAAGACTCATTTATTTTAACCTTTGACTTAACGTAGTGAAAGTCAAGGGTTAAAATATGCTGATGAATCTTTTTTGGCATGATTTTTTGGTGCATAGCAATCCAAAAAGCATGACAAAAGAAAAGTATGCGTTTGCCCTATGAGCCCCCTCTTTAACCCTTTGGAAGAGTTGATAAAGAATATTTAATTATTTCTTTTTTCGAAAGATCGGAAGAGCGTCGTGTAGG
>JAQVOR010000018.1 GCA_028702535.1 Bacteroidales bacterium | reverse complement strand
GAACCTGCAGTACCAGAATTTGATGTAACAATTGTTGCAGATACTTGCATGCTTGATAAAGGTGCAATTATATTTGGAGACACACTTAGCAATAATTCATTCTGTTGGCTAAATGACGTTTATGGACCACCAGTCGGAAGTCCAATTACAGCAGTTTACAATCTTCCAACAGGAGAATATAATATCAGAACTTCGTATCCAACACCTAATATGATTTACTATTCGTATTACTTGGCTGTTTTTGGAAGTGCAAATTGTGTTGATACTTCAATTTACGTAATACCTTATTCTGGAATTATTGATGCTCAAATCGAGGTCTCATCAGATATTGATATGAGTAATCTTACTACTGCAAACGCCACGATTGTTTTCTTAAATAATACAGAATTCATTGCGACAGAAAATTATATTTGCAATTGGTATTTTGATGATGGAAGTATTTTGGAAAATTGTGAAATTGAGATTGAACATACATACACTAATGCAAATTGTTACGAGCCATATTTGGTTGTAATTAAGTCTGACATGCCTGAATGTCCTGACACAGCTTTTATAAGTCCATGTATTAATGTAACTGATAATAGTGGTTTTAATGAAAATGATTTCGATAATTTAAATTTTTCAATATTTCCCAATCCAGCAAAAGAAAGTTTTTCTGTTTTGTGCGATAATGCAAAACCTATGGGAGTTTCAGTTATTGATTTGAATGGTAAAATTGTGCTAAGTATTCCGAACTATTGTGGAGAGGAAATTAATATCAAAAATTTAATTAGTGGGATATATTTTGTTAAAATACGATCTTCGCAAACTACTGAATGTAAAAAACTGTTTGTAGAATAGTAAGGGTTTGTCAACCCTTTATATCCACCAGCCTAAAACAAGTTTAACTCCATAGTGGTTTTGTGTTAGTTTTGCTCCGTCATCATATTTAAAATATTTTCGTCCATATTGGAAATCAATAATAAGAGAAAACTTTTCGTTGAATAAGAAATGGTATCCTGGCTCAATAAATATAGCTGTATTTCGGTGAAAATAATGTACGTTTCGGGTATATGCTACACCTGGACCAATAAACAATCCTTTTGAAATAAATTTATGCTCATTAGCAAAATCAAAATGATATGGTAGTGTGAGCTCTCCTCCTATATTTATTATTGCGGAACCATAATTTCTAAATCCATAATATATTAGGCCTAAAAACCTAATATCTAAATTATTTATTATTGCAGGAAATTGTATGGCAATTGGACATATATTAATATCGAATGCACCAGTTGGATATTGCTTGTTAAAAGTTGCTGCTGGGCTAACTCCTATCATAATTGGGCGTCTTTGTTGAGCATTAACAACAAAACACAATATCAAAAAAATTGGTATTAAAATTATTTTTTTCATATCTACAAAATTAAAGAATAATATCACATTTCAAACTATTGAATTTATAGAGCGATTCTTAGAATGGATATCCAATACCAAAGTTAAATGTCAGATCACTCAACTCAAAAGTATCAAATGCTCTAAACCACTTTGTTTTAGGCGAATCGGGATTGTAAAGCGGGGAGTTTGGACCATAAATAGGAAAAGCTGGATCGTAAAGTGGCACACCAAAATCGAAACGTATAATAAAGAATGAAAAATCGAATCTAACTCCTAAACCTGTTCCAAGAGCGAGTTCTTTATAAAAAGTGTTAAAGTTGAATAAAGCGCCTGCACGATTATCATTTTTATCAACTGCCCAGATATTTCCTGCGTCCATAAAAAGAGCACCTTCAATAAACGAAATAATTTTAAATCGATATTCAAGATTAAACATAATTTTCATGTCAGCAATTTGGTCATAATTTGATCGTGGATTAGTGTATGATCCTGGTCCAATTGATCTAACTCGCCAGGCTCTAATGTCATTTGCACCTCCAATAAAATACTTTTTAATAAAAGGTAATCCTCTTGTCGAATTACCATAAGGCAGTCCAATACCAAAAAAACCTCTATAAACTAAAGATTGTTTTTCACTAAATATCTGATAATATCTATAATCAAAATCTGCTTTTACAAATTGGGCAAATTCTACTCCGACAAATTGATATGCTCCGTTTACAAGTTCTTGGCCAGTTAATTTATATAAAGCGTTTGGTATATTTCCACTTGTCTCAAGATTAAGCCAAAAATATGAAAAGTTTTTCAATTTATTAATGTTCTGATTGTTAAACATTAAGTCATAACTTATAACAGACATTAGTTGATTTTCGTAAGAATACCTTATGTATAAATTTGCTATTTGTTCTTGAAAAATTGGGTCAAAGTCAAAGATTTTTACCAAATACAACTCAATGGGATTTATATAATGAGTTATGTAATTATTTTTACCTCCCTTCCAGAAGTATCCAAACCCAAGGTTGCCAATTGTGCGAGTATAATCGGGTCTTTGCTGATAATTAAACGATGTGCTAATTCTTGTTTTAGGGTTGTGGTTTTTTACAAACTCATAATTTTCGTAAAAGGGGATCATTAGTTTTGGAATATTTAATTTCATTTCTCCTCCATATTCCAGAGTGTTGAAAAAAACCTGACGAGTATCATCTGCGTCTAATGTAAGTGTTTGAAAAGCAAGAGAACCTTTTATGTTAAATAATTGAGCACCACGTAGTAAGTTTTTATTATTATATGAAATACCTCCTTCCATTCCAATATTTCCAGATGTGTTATTGCCTTCTAATTCAAGGGTGTATGATTGCTTTAATGAAGGAGTTAGATAAATATGTAAATCAAGAAAACGCTCCTTTTGAGTTTCAAGAAAAACATCATCAGCAGGGTTTAGCTTTATGTTTATTAGCTTAAATTGTTTGAGATTTGAGAAATGTGCATGAGTTTTCTCGATATTTTTAATATTGTATCTGTCTCCACGCTTTACAAAACAAGATTGAAGCAAAACGGAGGGCTTGAGTTCTAATTTTTCGCTGTAAATAATATTGTATCCGTCAACATAGATAGTATCGAGAGTAGAATTATATGCTTCGGTATCGGAAATTGATAATTTAGGATCGTAATCAGGATATATGAAGATGTTTCTTATTACCTGTGCTTTAAAAGGAGTGTTGTTTTGGATATTGTTTTCATCAAATGATTTACGAATTGCTAGGGTAAGTTTTGTTTGATATCTGTTTATTGTTGTATCCGCATAATAATGGATGTTATTAATTGAAAAATAATAATATCCATTTGATTTTAACATTCTTACAAGTCTTTCTCTTTCGTCTTGAAGCTCATCAGTATTAAAGTTTTTATTTGTACGAATTAATGAATTAACTGTGTCTAATAAAACAAGTTCATCAATTTTAGGATCCACAATATCATACACTAAATTAGAGATTATATATGGCTCTCCAGTTTCTATTGTATATGTGAGAGATATTTTCTTTTTTCTTAGTTTTTCAACAACTTTTACTTCAGCCTCATAATATGATTGGGCATGCAAATATGATTCGATATTGCTAATAGTCTTAGTTGTAGCATATTCGTCATATATAACAGGAGGCTCACCAATAACATCAGCAATCTTTTCTTTAAACTTACGTTCTTTTCCAGATTTCGCCATATTATAAACCAATAGATGGAATCTAAAAAGAGATAATGTTTTTCTATTTGGCTTTTGTTTAAGTGTAGTTTCTAAATCTTCGGTGTCGATATTTGAATTGTCGCAGTTAAAATTAACTTTCGCAAGTAAATATTCATCATCAGCTACATGCTTGGTCGATTTACACGAATCAAGCGATAACACAATAGTTGTTATGATAAAAGCAAAAACAGCTTTAGAGATTATGTTTTTTATACGCTTCATATTGCAGATACAAATATAATTTAAAATGCTTTGTATTGCAACAAAAACAATTGCTTGTTTATGAATAATTTAAGCTTGACAATCTCTTTGTGTTATAAGCTACAAAAAAAGCTGTTATCCTTTAGGCTAACAGCTTTTATATTAAAGATAATTATTTTATTATTCTTCTGCACCAATAGTTTCATAATTTTCGATTCCTTCTTTTAGGAACTCCAAAAACTTATCAGTGTCTGAGTTATATTCCATAGGAGTATTAAGCACAACACCATCGGGACTCATTAAAACGTAAAACGGTTGCGATTTGGTTTTAAAGTTAACGACTTGGATATCTAAATTAACATCTCCTAAAGTTTTTTTAATTTTGCCGTCATTTGAGGATTTAAACCAGTTTTCTTCATCAACAATTACTGATTTCTCGTCTGTGTATAAAGCCGTCATAACTACTTTATTATTAAAATATTTGTTAATTGTAGGATCCGACCATATTGAGGCTTGCATTTTTTTACAATTAGAGCATGTATGTCCTGTAAAATAAAGAAGTACAGGTTTATCTTGCGATTTTGCACATTCGATGCCTTGCATTACATCAAAATATCCATTAACATTATAAGCCATCTGCATAGTTTCTGAATATTTAGGAGCTTCACATAAACTGTTTTCGCCAGTTCTTGCATCAGTTCGGGTTAAGTCGAATTGTTGTGAGGATTTAGGAGGCAATAGTCCGGCAATACCACTAAGGTTTGCTCCAAATAAACCAGGGAATAAATAAATTGCAAATACAAATGAAACCATTGCTAAAATTAGTCTAAAAAACCCAACATGCTGAACATCACTATCATGAGAGAATTTTATTTTCCCTAACAAATAAATGCCCATCATTATAAATATAGTTATCCAAATACCTATATATAAGTCTCTGCTTAATATTCCAAGGTGATAATTTTGGTCAATATTTGAGAAATATTTTAAAGAGAAAGCAAGAATTACAAATCCCATAACGACTTTTACTGCATTAAGCCAACCTCCCGATTTTGGTAGTTTTTTCATCATCCCTGGAGCAAGTGCTAATAAAGTGAATGGTAATGAAAAACCGAGTCCAAAACCTAACATTCCAATAAGAGGTTCGAGAACATTTCCGCTAGCGGCTTTAACTAATAAGGCGCCAATTATTGGTCCTGTGCAACTAAAGCTAACAATTACAGTTGTTAATGCCATAAAAAATGCTGCAATCAATCCACCTTTATCGACCTGTTTATCAGCTTTATTTGCAAGGCTTGTAGGTAAAACAAACTCGAATAAGCCAAAAAGTGAAGCTGCAAAAACAAGAAATAAAACAAAGAAAATTGCATTTGGAAGCCAGTGAGAGCTTAATACTGTTGTAAAGTCGGCACCTGCACTAGTAATAGAAACAATTAGGCCTACCAAAGCATACAAAAGAGTAATGGATATTCCAAAAATTAATGCTTTTATGATGTTTTTTGAGCGTTTTTCATTTTTTTGCATAAAAAAGCTTACTGTCATTGGTATCATTGGAAACACACAGGGGGTAAGTATTCCGATTATTCCAAAAAGAAATGAGATTAGAAAAAATGACAATAATGAATTATTATTTGTGTTTTTATTCTCAAATTTATTATCTGTAACAATTACCGGAGTTTGAGCGTCCATTTCAGAGGTCTGATTATTATCTATGGCAGCACCACCGTTAATTTGAAAAATCACATCAGAACTTAGTGGGACACATGCACCATCGTCAAAACAAGCCTGTCCGTCAATGATACCTGTGATATTAAATCCTTTGTCAGATAATATTTTTACTTTTTGCGTAAATGTAGCTTCGTGTTCAAAAAAGTTTACTTCAACTTCAAAAACGTCGTCAAACTCAGTAATAGGAACAGGACTCTCAATAACACTATCTATTATTTCGTAATTTTGGTCTAAATTAAAATCGAAATATAATGGCATAGGACCTCCAAAACCGAAATATTGTCCGTAAAGATGCCAATGATCTTCAATTTGGGCTTTAATTATTAGATTAACATGGTCATTATCAAGTTGTTCAGTCGAGAAACTCCATTTTACAGGTTCATCAACCTGAGCAAAAACTGGATTTAACAATAGGATAAACGAAAGTATCCCTGTAAACATCAATAATTTTTGTTTAAATTTCATACTATATAATTTAAATTAATAGAACAATTCTTCATCTGCTGCATTAAAAAAGTGGTATTCCATGTATGAATATGCCATCATCGGACTTATCTTAATTTTGCAGTTGAATGATTTTTGCCAGGTTTTTCGTATTGGTTTTATTAGACCTTTTGTCAAATATGCGTGTACAAAAGGGTGTGCTTTAATTATTACTTCTTTTGCTTTATGTTTTTTTATAATAAATTTTAAGCTGTTTTCTATTTCATCTGTAAGAGAAATGCTAGCCTCTATTTTTCCACTGCCACTACAACAAGGGCATTTTTCGGATGTTTTGATTTCCATTTCGGGTCTAACTCTTTGACGAGTTATCTCCATTACACAAAATTTGCTTAATGGGATAATGTGGAATTTAGCTCTATCGCCTTCCATCGAATCCTTGAGTTTGTCAAATATTTTTCGTTTGTTTTTTTCGTTGTGTATGTCAATAAAATCGACAATAATTATTCCACCCATGTCTCGTAAACGCAATTGTCTAGCAATTTCTTCGGCAGCAATTAAATTAACCTCTGTTGCATTTTCTTCTTGGTCTTGCTCAGAGTTACTTCTGTTACCAGAATTAACATCAATTATGTGAGCCGCTTCTGTATGTTCGATAATCAGGTATGATCCATTTCGCATAGGAACTGTTTTACCAAATGCAGTTTTGATTTGCTTTTCGATATCAAAATAATCAAAAATTGGCTCTGTTGAATTATATAGCTTAACAATTTTACTTTTTTCGGGGGCAATTTCGGTTATAAAGTCTTTGATACCTTCATAAGTCTGCTTGTCGTTAACATATATTTGGTTAAAACTAGAATTCAGTATATCTCTTAAAATAGCTGTTGTTCTGTTAATTTCACCAATCATTAATTTTGGTGGTTTTGCATTACTAAGCTCGCTATATAGAGTCTCCCATTTCTCAATAAGTAGATTTAATTCTTTGTCGAGGTCAGCTACCATTTTGGTTTCTGCAACAGTTCGAACTATCACTCCATAATTAGCGGGTGTAATACTTTCAATTAGTCTTTTTAATCTTTTTCGTTCTTCGACAGATTTAATTTTTTGACTTATTGATATTTTTGCACCAAAAGGCATTAACACAAGATTACGACCAGCAATTGATAGTTCACATGATAAACGTGGACCTTTTGATGAAATAGGTTCTTTTGCAATTTGGACTAATACATATTGACCAACCGTAAGCACATCAGTAATTTTCCCATGTTTATCTATATCTGCTTCAGGATTAATCTTACTAAATTTAATGTTCTTTTGTTTTTTGGATATGCCTATATGCAGGAATTTGTTTTGTGTTTGAAATGCAGCACCAAGGTCAAGATAGTGTAGAAAAGCATCTTTTTTGTATCCAACATCTACAAAAGCGGCATTTAATCCAGGCATAAGTCTTTTAACCTTACCTAAATAAATGTCTCCTACTGAAAATTCAATATTACTACGCTCTTTATTTAATTCAACCAGCTTTTTGTTATGTAGCAAGGCTATATTGATTTCGGAGCTGCGTACATCAATATATAATTCGCTTTGAGTTTCTTCGTTTTGCCGGCTCACTGTATCTGTCGTTTTTATAAAATTAAATCAAACCTACGAAAAAAATTATGCTTTTCGCAAGTTTGATTATTATAACATCTAATAAAGAAAAAAGTTTATTTTCTCTTTTTATGTCTGTTTTTACGAAGACGTTTTTTTCTTTTGTGAGTTGACATCTTATGTCTTTTTCGTTTCTTTCCGCTTGGCATAACTGTAAAATTTAATGATTATCTTTAACTTCTATTGTAAACGCTTTTGAAGGTTTAAAAGCAGGCACTTTGTGTGCAGGAATAGTAATTGTGGTGTTTTTTGATATGTTTCTGGCCGTTTTAGCTGCTCTTGATTTAACAATAAAACTGCCAAATCCTCTCAAGTATACATTTTCGCCATCAATTAAAGAGTCTTTTATGACATCCATAAAGGTTTCGATAGTCTTCTGTACTACTAGTTTTTCGATACCAGTACTTCGAGATATTTCATTTACTATGTCTGCTTTTGTCATTTTAAAATATGTTTTATTAAAATTAATAATTTTTTTAGAGTGTGCAAATATAATACTTTTTTACAAATTAAAAAGAAAAAAAAGGAAAGTTTATTGATTATTTAAGTTTCTGACAGTTAGATATTTATTAAACAATGTTTTTTTAGTAGTTTTATATGCCTTTTCCTTGAAAGATTATTTTAATGGTATAAATCATTATTTTAAAGTCGATATAAAGTGATCTGTTTTCAATATAGATTATATCGTATTTTAATCTTTCTATCATTTGAGCAACGTTTTCGGCATATCCATATTTCACTTGCCCCCACGATGTGATACCAGGTCTAACCGACAATAAATGAACGTAATGCGGAGCTTTTTTTACTATTTCGTCAATAAAAAATTGTCTTTCTGGACGAGGTCCAACTATGCTCATGTCTCCTTTAAGGACATTAAAAAACTGAGGAATCTCATCAAGACGAGTTTTTCGCATAAATCTACCAAACTTTGTTACTCGATTATCCGATTTACTGCTTAATGCAGGTCCATTTTTCTCGGCATCAACAAACATAGATCTAAACTTATATATTTTAAAAGGTTTTTTGCCTTTGCCAATTCTTAAATGGCTATATAATATAGATCCAGGAGAACTTAATTTTACACCAATACTTAATACAATATAAACTGGCAATAAAATAATTATTGCAAAAACACTCAGTAATACATCAAGTAATCGTTTGCCATGTTGTTGCCATACTGGCATTATATGGTGATTTATTTCTATTAGTGGCAATCCAAAAATTGATGACATTCTTACTTTCCCGATTAGTATGTCATACATGTCTGGAATAACTTTTATTAATACTTTGTTGCCTTGCAATTTGTTTATTATATTTTTAATTTTGCAATGTTCTCGAGATTCGACTGCAATTACTATTTCTTCAATTTTATGATTTGCAATTATTTGCTCTATGTCGTCAATATATCCAAGATTTGGTAATACAGTGTCTAACAGATAATCGTCTTGTTTATCGACATAGACAAAACCTACAAATTTTAACCCTGAAGACATTTTTTGATTTTCGACTTCTTCTAACAGTTTTAAAGCTTTTTTATGGCATCCTATTATTAGCGTATTAAACAAAAGTTTGCGTGCATGAACTCGTTTATTAGTAATCGTTGTAATAATCAGTCGTGGGATATAGGTAATTGTAAATTGCAGCATAAAAAGAGTGAGAAACATCAGATAATAATGTTTATATTGTCCTACCCAGTCGTCAAGTATAAAAGCAAAAAATATAATTATTACTCCTAGTAGTGTTGTGAGCAAAGTTTGTCCTAACTCCTGCAATCTCGACTTACGGTAAGGAACTCTATAATAACCACTTAGTAAATGTAAAACAAGCCAAAATAAAGGTATTATTATTAGTGCTGCATAAAATTTTGTGTCAAAAACTAATGGGATGTCGTATCCTAATTTTTGTGGCTCAATATATATTTTTCTAAAACTGAAAAACAAAGTCCAAGATATTGCGGCGGCAATAAAATCAAAAAATATGTACTTAAAATTTTGTCTGGATTTTTGCATTATTGTGTAGGCAGATATATTAGTTTAACATTATCAATATAAACGTCCGATTTTTCTAAACCAGAATCTTCCGCATATACAGCTGTGAAAAACAGTCTAAATTCGGTTCCGACAACATTATTTACAAAGTAATTTAGGTCAATATAAATTTTCTTCCAATTATCGGTTGGATTAAATGTATAAACATGTTTTCGTATCTCGGTAACGACTGCACCTGTATATTCTTTTGAGAATATTCCAAAATTAAAATAATCATTTGTTTTAAAGTTAATCTCAAGAAATGCGGAACCATTTTTTTCGATTTCAAAAAGTTGTGAGCTACGACACTCAAAATTTGGTCTTTCTTTATCAACGCAAAAATACATTGATTTTCCCTCAAAAGCATTTTCATCAGAAATAAGATATATCAAAGTATCACTTTGATCACTAACTTGAAATTCGATTCCAACATCCTCAAAATCTTCGACCAAGGCAAAATTTACTGCTGCCCTGTATTCAAATACAGGATTTAATTTTAGAACTTTTTTTTCTTCTAAAACTGTGTCAAGATAGTATCCATTCATCATTTGGTAAATTTCTCTTGCTGCATTACCTCCCGAATTTTTTATACCTGGTTCAATTTGTATGTTTTGAAGGCCAGCTTCAAGTACAGGGACAGTAAAGGGAACTTCGAAAATGCCAATAAGTTTATTGTTTACATAAAGCCAACAATCACTAATATTGTGTGCTGCTGTGCCCTGAGACGGTTTTGAAATTGAAATTGCAACAGTATCTACTGATACATACGAGGGAATCTGTTCCGGAGGATTAATAATTTCGCAGGAATAGAAAAAAGAAATAATAATTATTATAAAAAAAAGAACAAATTTACCCACAATCACTTTTTTATTTAATATGCATAGTTTAAAACGCAAAGATATATCTATTATTGCGTTCAAAAAAAATTTTTTATCCTACCGACAATTTTATTTTATCTTTAATTTGAGATGCAATAGAATATGTTTTTAAAACTGTCTCAAGATCAACTTCGGGAGACTTATTTAAAACAATTGATTTTGCAAAAGATAAAAATTCATCGTAATAATGATTATTGAGTTTTACGGGTATAGGATCAACTATTAAATCTCCAATGTTTTCTTGAAAAAGTTTAATTTCGCTTTCCTGATTACGTTTCTTTACCTGCCAAGCTTTATTTCTAACAAGATCTATATTGGTATAATCGTTATCGCAATAAAAACTAATTTCATGAGTATTGCTTGTAGCAATTCGACCAGCAGTAAGTTGAGCAACTGCACCATTCATAAATTCTAGTCGTACATTAATAATATCGGGGTCCTTTTTATTAATGGTAGTTGCATTTGCATAAACCGCCTTTATATTTGATTTAATCATGCCTAGAACTATATCGATATCATTTATCAGCATATCCATTAGTACAGAGCAGGATTCTGTTCCAAAGGAAAATTTTCTAAAATAATTTGCTTGAATAAATTTTGGATTTATAATAAATGGCTTTGCCGACAAAAACGTATTGTTAAATCGGTGATGAAATCCTGCTTGAACTTTTACATTTGCTTCATCAACGATATCCGAAAGTTTATTTACATCTCGGTTGCAATAATCAGAAGATGGCTCAAAGAATACATGTTTTGAATTGCGAACAAGCTCTTCAACTTTATCTAATCCCGACATTGGAGACAGAGCGATAATTGCCTCAACATCATTTATTAGTAAAGACGGATCGGTATATGCTTTGAGTTTGTATTTTTGTAAATCATTATTGGTGTCTTCGAGCGGACTATACATGCCTATAATATTTAGTTCAGGCACATCCATTATTTTTTCGATAATATCTAACTCAAAACTTGGCAATCCGTATATCCCAGTTTTTATCATAATTTGTTTTTGAGTAAAAATACAGTTAATTATTTCTTTTTAACAAGGGTGTTTATATTGTTTTTCAACTGATATATGTTAAAACCTTTAATCTTGAGATATTTTAGGTTGTTTTGTATGTCTGTCCTTTGTTGTAAAAATAAAAAAACATCAAAATAAAAGAGTTTTTTTAAATAATACTTGCATATTCTCTAATCTTGTTATATCTTCGCAGCCCAAATAAAATGGTCTAGTAGCTCAGTTGGATAGAGCAACGGCCTTCTAAGCCGTAGGTCTCAGGTTCGAATCCTGACTAGATCACTCAACAGTTAATCCTGTGTTTAAGCCTATTACCAAGCATTTTGTGGATGTTTGATAATGGGTATTTACTTTTTACATGATTAAATCAAAATCACAGTAATCCGGTTATCCAGTAATCACAGAATCAACACGCTACCGCACGATTTTTCATCGTGTGGTTGCAGTAATCACAGCATCACCACCCCCTCCAAACTTACGCCTCTGCCAAAACACCAATACTTAGTTTAAGCTCTTGCACATTTAACAATATTTCCCCACAAGCTTCCAAAGTTGAGCCAGTAGTTACAACATCATCAACTAGGAGTATGTGTTTATTTTGAATTCTATTTTCATTTTCTACAACAAACTTTCCTGAAACATTTTGCCACCGCTCTTCACGAGTCATTTTTGTTTGAGTAACAGTTTCGACACTTCGCAAAAGAACATCTGTTAGCATAGGAATACCAGTAACTGCTGAAATTCCCTTACCAATCATTTCGCTTTGGTTATAGCCTCTTTGTTTTTGTCGATTAGGATGCAATGGAACAGGAATAACATAATCCACATCATTATAATTACCCGAAGACAACATTGCAGCACCAAGTTCTTTACCCAAAAGTATTCCTATCTCTGGTTTGTGTTTATATTTAAGAGCATGTAAAAGTTTTCTAAAACGACTCCCTTTATAAAAATGAAACAAGGCAGTTGCTTTTTCAATTTTTATCCTACCAGTAAATAGGTATGTTATTGGATTATCTTCATTAACACAATAATCTGTACGTGGCAAATCGTACAAACATTTAAAACAAATCGGAGGTTCATTTTTTCCTAAGGCCACACCACACGCCTCACAAACGTACGGAAAAATTAAAAACCAAAAATCTTCAATATATTCCCTTATTTTACGCACAGATAATTTTTAAAATATAAAAGTAAAAAATATTTTTATAAAAGTATAATTTAATTAAGAAACCGACAGGGCAAACGCATACTTTTTTAAGCACTAATATTATAAATATTTTTCTATTTGTATTAAAATTAGTAAAAACCGAAAAATTTAGGGATACGAATAATTTTCCTAAGATATTAATATTAGAGTATGCGTTTGCCCTGAAGCAACCGAGAACTGGAGTTGGGTTATTTGAGGTTTACTTTTTTTTTTCTATTTTTGTAAAAAACCATTATATGCAATGTCCTTTATGTCATAATCATACATCAAATTTTGAAGAAAGTCCTTTAAATAAAAGAATCTATTTCAGCTGTTCTGTTTGCAAATTGGTTTTTCTTTCTCCCGATTCATATTTAGATGCAGATGAAGAGAAAAGAAGATATGCCTTTCATCAAAACAGTATCGAATCAAAAGGCTATGTTGAGTTTCTCAATCGTATTATAGACCCAAGTTTGTCATTTATAAACGAAACCATGCATGGACTTGATTATGGCTGTGGTCCTGATTCTGTATTATCTAAACTTTTGAATTTACAAAATATCAATAGCGATTATTACGACCCGTTTTTCTATCCCAATCTTTTGAATAGAGAATATGATTTTATCTTTGCTACAGAATGCCTTGAACATTTTTTCTCTCCCAAAAAAGAGTTTGAAACCATTATGTCTCATCTTAAATCAGGAGGTTTTTTGTTTATAATGACTGAATTTAACGTAAATCCCGATAAATTCTTAGAGTGGTATTATATAAAAGATCCTACTCATGTTTGCTTTTATTCACTAGATAGTTTTGAATATATAAGCCAAAAATTTGGATCTGATATTGTATATTTTGACAACACCAGAGTTGTAGTTTTTAAAAAGGCTTGATTTGATGGTTCCTAGTTCCTTGACGGATAACTGAGGGTTGAAAACCGTTTAATAATTACTTAAATTTTCCGATATATTTGAATGTGGTTCTAATTGCATTTTTCTGCGGATGCGGTACAAACGTTTATTTATTCCAGCAGGTGAAATATTCATCATTTGAGCGATTTCTTTTGAACTTAATTTTATTTTTATATATGCACAAACTTTAAGGTCGCCTTGACTAAGCTCTGGATATGCTTGTTGGAGATTATCGAAAAAACCTATATTTACTTTTTCAAAGTGCATTTTAAATTGTTCCCAATCTGAGTCTAAATTTATATTATCAGAAATCATTTTCGATAATCCTTTATATGTCTTTTTATTGGTAGGGTCGCTATATATTAAACTACTTAGATGTTCCTTTATTTCAGTTAGGGTTTTATTTTTATTTAGCACTTGCATAGTAGTTGTAACTAACTCACGTTTGCTAAGCTCAAGCTCAGTTTCAAATTTGTGTTTCTGAAATTCGTTAATTTGTTGTTGAGTTTTGACCTCTTTTTCTAATAGTTTTCGCTCTGTTTTTTGTTTATCTAGTTTAAGCCGATTAAACTCTTCAAGCTGCTCGTAATAGTCTTTTTGGCTACTCAACAATCTGATTTTTGTCCTAAGAAAAAAGAATAATAAAGCCACAAATACTATAAGTGTTGACATTATAAAAATCAATAAATAATTATGAGTCTTTTTAATTTCGGTTTCTTTTTTAAGAATAGTTATTTCTTTGTCTTTTTTTTCGGTTTCGTACTTTATGTTCAACTCCGATATTAAAGTTTTTGTGTTGTCATTTAAAATGGAGTCTCGCAATGCAATATGTTTTTGGTAAAATATAAGAGCATTTTTAAAGTCTCCACTTTCGGCATATACAGTCGATATTTGGAATAGTGCATGAGTTTGTGCGTTAAGGTTTCCAACATTTTTTCTTAATTCTAAGCATTCTTCTAACAGTTTAATGGCATTGTTGAAATCTCCCTTATTCGATAATCTATTTGCTTTTTCGCTATAAACATTGGCTATACCGTGTATATTATTAGTATATTTATAAAATATCAAAGCGGAGTCGATATATAATTCTGCCAGATAACCCTTTCCTGTTTCTTGGTATAAACTTGCTGCATTAAGATATGCTGTTGCAGCTTCGGAAGTTCTGTCGTAATCTCGAAATATCTTTATGGCTTTTTTAAGATAATATGATGCGGTATCTGTGTTTCCCTTTTCACCATAATGAGTTGCTATGTTATTATATACATTAGCTTTACCATCAACAATTTTTGCAAGGTCAAAATATGTTAGTGATTTATTATAATTAATGAGAGCTTCCTCTTTTAGATTTAAGGCATCATTTACAACACCTATATTATTCAAAACCTCAGCTAATCCTTTATAGTTTTGTATTTCTTCATAAATCTTTAATGCTTTATAGTAAAAACTTGCTGCCGTAGAATAATCACTTTTGGCTTCGTAAACTAAGCCTAACCTGTTTAGTGCAGCCGCAATCTCATTTTGGTTTTTGGTTTTGCTAATGCTATGATATGATTTCTGAAAAAAACACAAAGCCGAGTCCAAATCACCTTGAAAATAGTACGAGTTTGCCAAATTTACGTACGAGTTTGAGATAATATTATGGTCGGAAAGACTATACCCGATTATTCTCGCACTATCGGCATATTTTTGTGCAGTAATAATATCTTTATCAAGGTATTTGTCTGCAAGTTTATTGAATATTATAGCTTTCTCTCTTTGGTTAAATGTAGATTGTACAACTATTTGAAGGCTGTCTAATTGCGAAAAACATGTTATTGATTGTAATATTAAAACAGTAAAAATTAAGACTTCCATCAAAAAATGATTTATGTGTCTTGCTAATGTGTTTTTATTAATTGTAGATATAAATTCCATAACTAATTGCTTAGGGACAAATATAATGAAGTTTTTGTAAAAAACTTAAATTCTTTTGTCATGTTAAAAAAAGAATGCAAGGACCACAAAAGAACAAAAAGTAGATCGCTGATTTCGCAGAGAAACACAGAGGAAATAGGTAATAAGGTGTAATCCGTATTTGGTAGTCTGTTCCGACTAATTGAAGTGGGTCTGCCGAAATGTCGAAGTACACATAAAGCAAAAAAACGAGTAACGCAGGTATGAATTACTCGTTTCAATTTACAAATTATATTTTTATTTTTCGGGCAATAATTTAACTCTCAAATAAGAGTTCATATTAAAGTATTTATTTGCAGCTGCTTTCATACTTTGCACCGAAATATTATTAACATTTTCGAGATATGTGTTATAATCTTCAACTGTCATAGTTCCAGATTCAACTTCCATTAAAAGATTTTTCCAATAAGAGTTTTCTTTCACGTTAGTTTCGAACTCACGTTTTTCTTTTTCAATAACTTTTTGGATGTCTTTGTCGGCAATTCCGTCAGCTTTGATTTCGTTAATAATATCGAAAGTTTTACCCACAAGCTCTTGTTCACGCTCTGGGTCGCAGCTAAAGAAAATCGAAACATTATAATTTTCGTAAGGTATATTTGTTGATGATGGATATGCACCAATAGAATAAACTCCACTTTCTTTCTCCCGAATTTCTTCTAACAATCTGGTTGATAATATTTTACACACTGCGTCAAGTTCCAACCTATTAGTGTATGTATAGTCCATATCTCCGTGGAAAGCAATAATTTCAACACATTTTGGGTCTTTGCCTCTATACACAGTTTTTTCGACAACTCCTTTTGGTGGACGAGCGCCAATATCTTTAAAATTCTCTGGGCGATTTACTATTGGCAATGAACCAAGATATTGTTCGATAAGTTTTTTTGCTTGTTTTTTATCGACATTTCCAACAAAGTAAAAAGTAAAGTCTGATGGATTTCCAAAGCGTTGTTTATAAATATATCTAACTCGGTTGTAATCAACCGCATCAAGCATTTCGGGAGTAACTGGTTGTCTGCGAGGATGACACGCACTCATAGTCCAACGCAAAGTATCTTGCCATGCTGATTGTGGGTCGAGCGTAGAGTTCTCGAGCATTCCTTTTTCTTTGTTTATTAAAGATATAGTTGCCGTCTGAGTAAGTTTTGGATTTGCAAATGACACGTGAATCATCTGAAGTAAAGTTTCAAAATCGTTAACCGAGCTATTTCCAGCCAATCCTTCGGTAGTTTCGCGAATATAGGATCTAACATTAGCATTTTTACCAGACATATATTTTGTTAATTCAGCTTTATCGAAATCTCCAAGTCCGCTTTCATTAGCAATGCTGGCGGCATATTGTCCATTAATATCATCTTTAGCTTCATATAAGGAATATCCACCTTTACTTTTTGCTTCGAAAAGTATTTCATCATCTTTGAAATCGGTAGTTTTGATTACAACTTTAACCCCATTTTTTAGTGTCCAAGTTTCATAGTCAAGCTCTTTATTTTTTGCTGTTTTTGCAACTTTTCCTTTTGCAGGCATTTTGCTTATAAGAGGTTTATCAGAAACTTTATCTATGTATGCAGCTACTTCTTTTTTATTCGCTTTTTGGTACATCTGCAAAACTTCTTCTTCTGTAGGAATTATCACACCTTCTTTTTCGGGAGCCATAACAACAACAACAGTATTTTTGTCAATAATCAATTCAGAAGCAAATTTATTAACTTCATCAAGGGTAATTTCTGGGATATATTTATTAAACAACTGATATTCATACTCGATGCCTGGAAAAGCATTGTGAGGAGGCAAGTAGTTAGCTTTATACTCCTCAACATAGTTTGCAGATTTTTGCTTATCTCTTTCGTTATACATTTTTTCGATGCTTTTAAGTAGATTTGCTTTTTCTCGGTCTAATTCTGTTTGAGTAAAACCGTGCTTATCCATTCGTTGATTTTCTTCTACTAATGCTTCGAGGGTTTTTTGGATATCGTTATTTTGTACTATACCAATACTTATAAAAACTGCTTTAGGACCGATAAAATCTGTATAGGCAGCAAATCCTTGTGCAAATGGAGGGTTTTCTTGCAGAGTAAGTTCGGCTAATCTATTAGAAAGCATAGAACTAAGTAACATAGATATCATATCTTCGCGATAATCAGCAACTGTTTCAGTAGCTTTTGAAGGATGTTTATAGAAAATCTCAATCATACTAACAGGTGACTCAGGATCAGTTGCAACGCAGACAAGAGTTTCATTATGATCTGGAATATCGGCAAAAAATCTTTCTCTAGGATTTTTATGCTTAGGTATTTGCGAAAATTGATTGATAACTTTTTGCTCCATTTCTTTTGCATCAAAATCACCAACAACAACAACAGCCATTAAATCGGGACGATACCAATCGTTGTAAAAACGTCTAAGTACATCAGGATCGCAGTTATCAACAACATCCATTGACCCGATAGGTAACCTTTCGGCATATAACGAATTATGAAATAATACACCAAAAAACTTGCGCTGCATTCTGTCCATAGCTCCTTGTCCCATACGCCATTCTTCGTGAATAACACCACGTTCGGCATCAATCTCCTCGGTTTCCATAGAAAGCTGCGATGCCCAGTCGTAAAGAACCAATAATCCTTTATCGACATACTCTACACTATCGGTTGGAACTTTAATCCCATAAACAGTTTCATCAAAACTAGTATAGGCATTAACTTCTGGTCCGAATTTCATACCTAAAGATTCGAGATAATTGACTAACTCATGCTTTGGAAAGTTTTTTGATCCGTTAAATGCCATATGCTCGTTAAAGTGAGCAAGTCCTAATTGATCTTCATCTTCAAGAATAGATCCTGCATGTACAACAAGTGTAAGTTCTGCACGCTGTGCAGGAGTAGCATTGGCTCTTATGTAATACTTCATTCCATTGTCCAAAGTCCCTAAAATAACATTGGGATCGTTTGGCAATTTGTCGGTCAGTTCAAGACCTTGAGCGAAAATACTGCCTATACTGATTATTAACGCTAGGAGTATAAAACTTAATTTTTTCATAATTGTATTAGATTTTATTAAAATATAAGCAAAAGTAAAAATATTATTGCAGTTTCTATTAATATATTAAATATTAATGTTTAAAATTTTGTTAATAAAATGACATTCTCCGCAATCTGGTCATCGAGTTACTCAGAGACCATTAAGTGTGAGTATAGACATTTATTAAAAAAAATCTTAACTTTGGGCAAAACTTTTTTTAATGAAAAACAAAATATTCTTTCTTGATGCTTATGCACTTATTTTTCGCTCGTATTATGCTTTTATAAAAAACCCGCGTATTAACTCTAAAGGTCTTAACACATCTGCAATATTTGGGTTTGTAAATACTTTAGAAGAGATTCTAAAGAAGGAAAACCCCAGTCATATTGGCGTTGGATTTGACCCCGCAGGGAAAAATTTTCGGCACGAAATGTACAAAGAATATAAGGCAAATCGAGATGCTACTCCAGAAGACATCAAACTTTCTATACCATATATTAAAGAAATATTGCAAGCATATAATATCCCTATTATAGAAGTGGCGGGTTTTGAAGCTGATGATGTTATCGGTACACTTGCAAAAACTTTTGGTTCTACAGAATCAACAGTTTATATGATGACTCCTGACAAAGATTATGCTCAATTAGTTGATGAAAATATTTATATGTACAAACCCTCACGTGGAGGGAATGGACCAGAAATTCTTGGAATTGAAGAAGTTAACAATAAATTTGGAATTAATCATCCAGCACAAGTAATTGATATTCTTGCTCTTTGGGGAGATACTTCTGATAATGTGCCAGGTGTACCAGGTGTTGGAGAAAAAACAGCGGCTAAATTAATCTCCAAATTTGACAGTATCGACAACATTTATCAAAACATTACAAAACTTGTTGGTAAGCAAAAAGAAAATATCGTAAATAATAAAGAACAGTTGTATTTGTCGCGCGATTTGGTAACAATAGATGTTAATGTACCAATCGAAATTGAGCTAAAAGATCTTGAGCGTGAACAACCTGATTACGATAAACTTAACGCAATTTTTGACGAGTTAGAATTTAATACACTAAAAGCTAGAGTAATAGGAAATAATCTCGGCACTGAAACTAATGAGGCGGCAACAAAATCTGCAAAGCAGTCTGGAAATCAATCGCAATTGCAATTCGATCTTTTTGGAGATGCACAAAATACAACGATTGAGGAAACTCATCAAACTTTTAATTCAGAAAACTCGGATGTTAATTATAAGCTTATCGAAACCGTATTTGAGATTGAAAAACTTATCGAAGCATTACAAGAGCAACAAGAAATATGTTTTGATACAGAAACTACGGATTTGGATACTATGAATGCCGAAATTATTGGTCTTGCAATCTCTTTTAAGGAAAAAGAAGCCTATTATGTGATGATGCCCAATGGTTTTGAACAAACAAAGGCTATCCTTGAGATGTTCAACCCGATTTTTAATGATGATGGTAAACTTATTGTCGGTCAAAATTTAAAATATGATATTTCGGTTTTGTGTAACTATGGGATACATCTAAATTGCAAGATGTTTGATACAATGATAGCCCATTATCTTATTGAGCCTGAGCAAAAACACAATCTTAATTTTTTAGCAGAAAAATATCTGAATTACAAAATGCTGCCGATTGAAACTCTTATTGGGCAGAAAGGTAAAAATCAAAAAAATATGCGAGATATTGATGTAAATCTTGTATCCGATTATGCTTGCGAAGATGCTGATATTACTTTTAGGCTTAAAAATATTTTTGTCGTCGCTCTTAAAGAAAACAATTTTGAGGATTTGTTTTATAATATCGAAATGCCTCTTGTTACAGTACTAAATTCAATGGAAAGAGCTGGAGTACGAATAGATTCTAAAACAATACGAGCGTATTCAGAGGCTTTAAAAATTGAGCTTTTGCAGATAGAGAAGAAAATTTTTGAATACGCTGGCGAGGAGTTTAATATTGCATCGCCAAAACAATTAGGGATTATTTTATTTGAGAAATTGGTAGTAACATCAAAACCTAAAAAAACTAAAACTAAACAATATAGTACTGGCGAAGAAGAGCTTGTAAAACTAATAGATAAACATCCTATAATTAAAGAAATATTAGAATTTAGATCTGTAAATAAGCTAATAAATACTTATGTAGATGTTTTGCCAGACCTTGTGAATGAAAAAACTCAAAAATTGCATACAAGTTATAATCAAACAGTTACAGCAACTGGACGATTAAGCTCAAATAATCCTAATCTTCAAAATATTCCTATTAGAGAAGAGCGAGGACGAAAAATTCGTGAGTCATTTGTTGCAAGCGATGAAAATCATATTTTCTTTTCAGCTGACTATTCGCAAATTGAGCTCAGAATAATGGCACATTTAAGTCAGGATCAAAATATGTTAGAAGCATTTAATAAGTTTAGTCTTGATATCCATACTGCTACTGCTTCCAAAATATTTAATGTTGATGAAAAAGATGTTGAACGAGAAATGCGAGCAAAAGCAAAAACTGCCAATTTTGGAATAATTTATGGGATTTCGGCTTTTGGTCTGGCTCAAAGACTTAATATCTCACGAACCGAAGCTAAAGAATTAATTGACAATTATTTTGAAACTTTTCCGGGTGTCAAAACCTTTATGGATGCGAGTATTAAAGAGGCACGAAAAAAAGAATATGTTGAGACAATTTTTGGTCGAAGAAGATATTTGCCAGATATTAATAGTCGGAATGCAATTGTAAGAGGATTTGCAGAGCGAAATGCTATAAATGCACCAATTCAAGGCTCGGCAGCAGATATAATTAAGTTGGCGATGGTAAATGTCTATAATAGATTAAAAAAAGAAAATTTAAAATCTAAAATGATTTTGCAAGTCCATGACGAATTAAATTTTGATGTTTTAAAGGAAGAGTTGGAGCAAGTTCAAAAACTTATTACTGAAGAAATGACAAAAGTGGTTTCTTTAAGCGTTCCTTTAGAGATTGAAAGTGGTGCTGGGATAAATTGGCTTATTGCCCATTAAAAAAGAATTTTCCGCTACCGCACGATTTTATCGTGTGGTTTTAATCTTTTACCACACGATAAAATCGTGCGGTAGCGGGAAAATAGAGATAGAGTTGGGAATTTTAAAATTATTTATTATCAATATTTCTTGGCAACAAATATTTTTTATATAAGGCAAATGAGAAACATTAAATTTTCATGGTTTTTTTTAATAGTTTTTTTCGCTGTTATTGATTTCTCAGCCATAGCTCAGGAGGTTAAAATTTCTGTTAAAGATTATAATAGAACTGCACTTCCTGGAGCGACTGTACAGCTAATTTGTCTTGCAGATTCGACAGATTTTTATTCTACAACTGATAATCAAGGGATAGCTCACTTTAAAGGTTTAAAAAACACTTTATATGCTGTAAAAATCAGTTATATTGGCTTTGAGACACTTGAAAAAGCTATTATGATTAAACCCAATGAACGAGAATTCAAATTCAATCTTAAAGAAAGTGCAATTGCGTTAGATGAGGTAACTATTAAGGCACAAAAACCTCTTATCAGACAAGAAGGCGATAAAATGATTATTGATCCTGAAAGCCTTGCAAATATTAGCTCAAATACTTTGGAAGTTTTAGAAAGTACACCTGGTTTATTTGTTGATCAGGATAATGGTATTTATTTGAACTCTGCCACTCCAGCAAAAGTTTACATTAACGGACGTGAGCAAAAAATGAGCAATCAGGACATCTCGATTATCCTACAGAGCCTCCCACCAGGAAGCGTTGAGAAAATCGAAGTTCTTCGAACTCCCTCAACAAAATACGATGCTTCAAGCTCAGGAGGGATAATAAATATAGTTCTTAAAAAAGGAGTGAAAATAGGTCGCTTTGGTTCTATTCGTACAGGTCTAAATAAAGGAGTTTATGGCAATAAATATGTAGGATTTACATTTAACGATAGCGGAAATAAACACACAACATATATTAATAGCAATTATAATTTGAATGATAGACAAGAAGAGCTTAACACAAATCGTTTTATTGGTACAGACACTTTGCTTGCACAATCATCTATTTCCAGACAAACAAGTCATCAAATTTATTTAGGATACGGCATAAGTTACGATCCTACTGAAAAGCTCAATTTAAGTTATGACGGACGAATCAACTATAGCTTGCCCAATTCTTTAACCAACAACACTAATTTAACAAAAACAGATGAGGCTTTAATTTTATCTCAGAATGATAATATTATTGAAAATAATTCTACTTCTTTAAATCTTCAACAGGATTTAAGTCTTAATTACAAACTTGATACAATTGGGTCAAATATTGACATAAAGTTGGGATATAATTATTACACAAACGATAAAATACAAGACTATTCGTACAATTTTGTTATGCCCGACAATTTTATAATAAGTGGTAATGGCAATAATCTACAATATCGACATTTTGGAGTTATTCAGGGTGATTTAACTAAATATTTCAAGCATAAAATAAGTTTTGAAGCTGGACTAAAAACATCGTATCAATGGTATTCTGGCAAATCTGATTTTATTATTACGGCTAATGATATTTCAATTGTTGATCCTTTGAGAAACAATAAATTTAATTATTCCGAAAATATTAGTGCAGCATATTCGCAACTATCAAAAACTTTTGGTAAGAATTTCGTACTAATGGGAGGTGTACGTGCCGAAAATACTTTTATGGATGGAAAACAAACTGTACCTATGGACACAAGTTTTTTAATTAATCGTGTTGATTTTTTTCCGTATATTTATTTAAGTCGAAATATTATCCACATAATGGGTATTGATTTAAGAGCATATTTAATATTCCGTAGAACAATTAGTCGTCCTGATTATTCGATACTTAATCCTGGGATTAATTTTGTAGATCAATTTATGTATGAGACAGGAAATCCAGCTCTAAAACCTCAATTTACTAATAATGCAGAGTTTAACATTAGTTTTAACGATTTTCCTATAATAGCAGTCGGTAAAAATTACACTACTGATATTTTTTCGGAAGTTATATATCAAAATCAGGAAAACGAAAATATTTTAGTTAGAACTTATGATAATATCGGAACAAGCAAAGAAACTTATATTAGGGGTTTAGTTGGAATTCCTCCAGGAGGAGCATATTTTTTTGCTCTTGGTGCTCAATATAATTTAAACGATTATGATGGTTATTATCAAGGTGAACCGCTACAATATGTAAAAGGTAGTTGGAGATTTTTTACTTTTCATGTATTAAAATTATTTGGTGATACAAAATTAACGATGAGCGGGTTTATGATGGTTAATGGACAACTTGGTTTTCTTGAACTCGAAAACTTTGGTGGGATAAATTTGGGGCTTAGACAATCATTTTTTGATAATAAACTTAGTATCTCTATAAATGCAAGGGATTTATTAAAAACTATGAATGTACGATTTAAGATTGACCAAGGAGGAATTTCTACTTTTGGAAATAGATATACTGATAATCAACGCTTTGGAATAAAAATCCACTACAAATTTGGTCTAAGTAAGAAAAAAGAGAGCGAAAACATGTTTAAATTTGAAGAGATGCAGTAATGTTATTTTTTTTATAACATAAGTTTTACCGAAAAAGACTAACATTATTGCATCTATTTACGTATAATTTTAAAGATTTGATAAACGTAACTATAAAATACAAGTTTATTTTATTTAGCTTTGTTTTTATAAGAATGTATGGGAATTAATTATCTGCAAATATTTATTCTAATTGCTCAAGCTATTGTTGTTGGGATACTCATCTTGTATTTGTTTAATTTACGAAAGAAATGGGGCAGTGGTTTATTGTTTGCAGCAATAGGATTATTTCAGTTTTTACAAGTTTTTCTTGCGAGTACTTTATATTTTCAAATTTCTGAAAATTTATTTATCACACATGGTTCTGCAATATTTTTTACGGTGAGTATTTTTACTGTCTTGATGATTTACATTAAAGATGACGCATTAGAAACTCGTAAAATAATTTATGCTTTACTTATCACCAATATTGTGATGACAATACTTTTATTGTCGTTAAGGTTTAATTTTTACGCTTCACCTGCTCATAATCTACTAAATGTTAATCCCGAATTGTTTAATAGTAGTGCTTTGCTGCTAATTGTTGGTACACTTACATTGGGGTTAGATGCTTTGTTAATAATTTTGTTTTACGAATTTATTTCTAGATATATCCCATCCTTGTTATTACGGATTATGATAACAATGATTATAGTTGTGAGTATTGATACGCTTATATTTAGCAGTATATCATTTGCAAATTATGAGCAAATGAGCAAAGTTCTTGTTTCTGGATTAGTTTCTAAAATAAGTGTTGCGATAATTTATAGTGTTTTGTTTACAATATATCTAAAGTATTTTGAAAAAACTAAGGTAAATGGTTCTGCAATTAGGCTTAAAGATGTTTTTCATACATTATCGTACAAACAAAAATACGAACAGATTGAGAAAGAAAAGCACGAAGTTGAAACTGCGATAGCTCTTAGTGAGTCAAAGTATAAAACCCTCACAAGCATTTCGCCAGTTGGTGTTTTTGTTACAGATGTTAAGGGCGATACTATATTTGTTAATCCCAAATGGTGCGAAATTACTGGACTTACTTATAAAGAGGCAATGGGTACAGATTGGCAATGTGCGTTGCATCCTGATGATAAAGAATATTTATTAATAAATTGGAAGAACGCATCACTTAAGCAGCACGCAAATTACGAAGAATATCGGTTTATGTCTAAAGACGGAGAAGTTAGGTGGGTGTTGGGACAAGTAGTTCCCGAAATCGGACTTGACGGTAAGCTTGTCGGTTATGTTGGTACAATCACTGATATTACTGAATTAAAAGGCTTTGAACTTCAACTTAAAGAGCTTAAAGATAGGGCAGAAGAAAGCGATAAATTAAAATCCGCCTTTCTTGCAAATATGAGTCACGAAATTAGAACCCCAATGAATGGGATACTTGGATTTACTGAACTGCTAAAAGACCCCGGAGTAACAGAGGAAGAGCAAAAAGAATATTTGAAAATTATCGAAATTAGTGGAAACAGAATGATGGAAATCATTAACAATATTATCGATATTTCAAAAATTGAATCAGGCTTAGCAGAAGTTAAGTACAAAAAAGAAAATATTAGTGCAATATTCTTAAATTTATATGACTTTTTTGAAGCCGAAGCTAAATTAAAAGGATTAAAAATATTGTTAAAAAATCTCTCGCCCAAAGTCGATTCCAATATATTTATTGATAGAAATAAAACGATAAGCGTTCTAACAAATTTAATTAAAAATGCTATCAAATATACAAACCAAGGCGAAATTGAATTTGGATATATTATAAAAAATAATTCTAAAGAACACTTACTTGAATTTTATATTAAAGATACCGGAATTGGAATCCCAGATGATAGACAAGAAGCGGTTTTTGAACGGTTTATACAGTCAGACATCAACGATAAAGCGGCGAGACAAGGTGCTGGATTAGGTTTGGCAATTGTAAAAGCTTATGTTGAGTTAATGAATGGAGAGATTTTTCTTTCTAGTGAACTCGGAGTGGGTAGTGAATTTCGTGTAATAATCCCGTTTGTAAACACAGCAGATTGTGATAGTAATCAGGATTCTGTTTATAAAATAGATAGTCTAAAAAAGAACCTAAAAGTTATAATCGCAGAAGATGACTTAAATTCTTTTCTTATATATTCGGCTTATGCTAGAAATGCAAATTGGAATATTATACATGTTATTAATGGGATAGAAGCAGTTGAAACGGCACGAGAAAATCTTGATGTTGATTTAATACTAATGGATATAAGAATGCCATTGATGAATGGAGCGACGGCTGCTAAAAAAATCCGAGAGTTTTTGCCAGATGTTGTAATAATTGCTCAATCCGCATTTGCACCTAACCAAAATGACAGCGATCAAACGAGTCTGTTTAATAAATATGTTACTAAACCAATCGATAAAAGAACATTTATACGGGTTATAGGAGAGTGTATTATTAATTAGTGTTTGTCCATAATGTTAAATTGAATTACAGTAAAGGTGGTTTCGAGACATTTTGGCTAAGGCCAAAACCCTCAACCACCTTTGATTGCAGTGAAAAATAAGTTAGTAATCAATCTAAACAAAGAACTGCGAGCAGAATCACTGTATCTCTGGATCACAGAATCAAAAAACATCTAAATAAAAAAAGCACCATTTCTCAATGATGCCTTTTATAGTAGCGGGGACAGGACTCGAACCTACGACCTCCGGGTTATGAGCCCGACGAGCTACCAACTGCTCTACCCCGCAATGTGAGTGCAAAGGTAATATAAGTTTTAAGTAAATCCAAATGTTTTTTGTAAAAAATTACATTTTTTGAAAAATTGAACTTTTTCTAAGCGTATTGCTCTGTAAACGAGGAGGTTGGCGGGTTTTTGCTGCATCTTATATTTAATTGACTTATACTGCTATATGTGTATATTCAAGAAAAATATTGAATATTTTTTCGACCGTTTTATCAAATAAAAGAGTAATTTACAGTAAACAGAGTAATAAAAAAAAGCTGTCCGCCAATTGGCGGACAGCTTTTTTTTTATATTTTAAATAGAATTACTTAATTACGTTAATTTTGACTACTTCAGAATTAACTCTTACAAAGTAAGTTCCGTTAGATAAATTGCTAATATCAATAGTTTGGTTTGAAGTAGCATTGCTAATATTAGCAACAACTTCACCAAGCATGTTAAGAACTACGATATTTTCATTTTCTGCATTAGCAACAGTAATTACGTTGTTTGCAGGGTTAGGGTACACTAAGATTGCAGTAGTAATGTTTGAATCAATCTTAGTAGGATCTTCTCTAGTAACTGTTACACAAAACGTATTGTTTCCTGTGATATTATCCGTGCCAGCATAAGTTACTGTTAAACAGATGTCAAAACTATCTTCTCCTATCAAATCCATTGCATCTGCAGTAAGCGTTGTTGCCTCTTCATTTAATAAAATTGTTTCTCCGTTTGAGAAACCTGTAAGATTTTTAGAATAATCATCAAGAATAAATCCAAAAGCAGTTATTTTTATTTCTGCATAATTATTTGCAGGATCAGGACCATTATTTGTAACAGCAGGCAATAATGTAATATCATCTGTTAGACCAATAGTAATATTTGCAGGAATTGATGTTAAATCTGTATTGCTTGTTACAAATAATGCTTCGAGATCGCATGTTGTTGCAGCTATTTCACCTCTAGTAACAGTTAAACATGTTGTATTATTTGCACTTACAGGATCTGAACCTGCATAAGTTACGGTAAAGCAGATATCAAAAAGTCCTGATAGTTCTAAATTATTCATTTCAGAGGCTGTAATTAGAAACGCTCCTCCATCATATATTGTTTTATAAGATCCGCTACTCAAAGAATTTGTTCCTGATAAGTCAACTTCTAAATTTTCGATATAACTCTCTCCATTAATTGTTGCACTAACAGAAGCAATATTACTTGTTGCATCAACTCCATTATTAATAATAGCAGGATAGATAATTAGATTTTCGGTTTCGTTTATTATTTTATGAGTTATATACACATCAGGATTCGGATATGTGTCTAAATATTTTATTGTTAAATCTGATTGTTCTGCATAAGGATTTCCATCATCAACAAATATTGAAATTCCTAGAGGATGATATTTTGGTTCTGTATAAGAATCAGTAAAGTTGGCTTTCCCTATTACTGTCCCTACTCCTGGCATAATAGCATCGCCATCCCAATACATGTAATATTTTCCTTCTGAAAGCTCATCTAATTCACCAATACGCATTGCACCTTTTCCATTATCAAAACAAACAGCGACCCAAAATTCATTTTCATTAACTGTATAAGGTGTTGAGAGAGTCATTTCGTAAATTTGATCGTTCTCTGTAGTTCCTAGAGTAATTGTTTGAGTATAAACTGGTGTTCCAATATCTGTATCATAATAACCATATCCTGCATAAGGTCCTGCTAATGGTGGGTTTTCATAAATCTTTATTGTATATTGGCTATTATCAAATGTAACATTTCCTGAAGTAAATGACATTGTACCTAGATAATGAAAAAATTTAATTTTAGTTATTTGATCTCCAATTTGTATTTGTTCAAATTCCGACCCTACAATATAAAATTCATCACCAGCAACAGCACCTGTGTGATAAAAATTAAATCCACCGCCAACCCACGAGCTTTTTATATTGTTTGTTTGAGAAAATAAAAAACAACTACTAAAAATAAACGCTAAAAATAATAATTTTGTCTTCATTGTATAAAATTTTTAAAGTGAATAGCTTAATATTTGTACAAACTTAAAGAATAATTTTAAAAATTCACATTTTTTGCAAAATTATTTCTAACATTCTTATATAATAGCGAAATTACTCTCTTAGTTCGACACTTCGACTGGTAAGTAAGAGCTAAGGGATTGAATACAAGGAACAATCGAATGACGAATAAAAGTTGCTTACCGATTTTGCAGATTGACACAGAAAAGGAGCGAATGCGCACCTCTGCTCAGAATATTCAATCATCTGATTTATTGTAAGTTGGTTGCGAAGTTGAGACCACCGTTAGCAATGGATTCGAAACTAGCGATGATATATGCAAAAGTAATGTTTTTATTATTGCTGATTTTGATTTGTTGACAACTTGAAAATTAAAAGCTCAAAATCCTCTTCCACAAACTAATATACCATTAAATTACATCCTCTAATGTCAGCATTATCCAAACGACCGCTTATGCTAAATTTGTTGTCTTTATAAACTATACCTAAATCGGATGTGGCAATAAAACAACATGAATTTATATTTGCAAGATCGATTATATTTATCGCTCCAGTTCCAATTTTTTTTACCGATAGTGGATCATTGTGTTCTCTTATATATGTACGCATTTGGGGAGGACTGCGAAATAATCCTTTGTTTTTTGAATAGGCTTGCGAAAGTAATTCTGTCATTCCATATTCGGAGTGTATATTTTGAGTTGAAAATGATTGTGCTAAAATTTTATGCAATTCCTCTTTAGTTAATTCTTGCCGCCTGCCTTTCATTCCGCCAGTTTCCATTACAATGCCATTTTGTATTTTTGGCGAGTACTTTTCTGCAAGATCTAGCAAGGCATAACTAACTCCTATTAAAATATATTTTGAATGCGATTTTTCAAGTTGGATTATGTGTGTATTAAGATCATCATAATTGTTTAAATAAAATCCGCTCATACTGTTTTTTGAAAGTTCACAAAGTTTTGACACCATATAAATAAGGCTTGAGCCAGTTCGTTCGAGATAAGAAGGTAGTAGTCCAAGAATTGCGTATTTATTGGGATTACCGTAAAAAAAATCAAAATTATTTATAAATGATTGCTCATAAAGTTTTATATCTGTAACAAAATGCTTTGATATTTCACTTCCTGAAGTGCCACTTGACTTGAGTATCATTTCAGCATTGTCTAATCCGCTAATAAGTTTGTGAGTTTTAAAAAAATCTATCGGTATAAATGGTATTTTGGTAGGATGGTCAATATTTGAAGTGTTTATATTTAGTAAATCACAAAATTCTCTGTATGTTTTATTATTTTGATACTGATATTTAAACGCTTCAACAGACATTTCGTAGAACTCTTCTTCGTTTCTGATTTTAAATATGCGGTCTGTATAATTTTTAATATCAAAGTTTTTCATACTGCAAATATAAAAAAAAGAGGCATAAGAATTATGCCCCTGTCGAATACATTCCTTTAAGTTCTTATCTTTTCTTAAAGACGACGTATTCATCTTCGAAGTTCAAAAAATACTCTCCTTTTTTTAAATCCGAAATATCTATTAAATTGCCTGAACCTGTAATCAACTCTTCACCATATTTGTTGATTACAGCATAATATGTTATTGAAGATAGGCTTATTTCTTTTTTTACTTTATTTAAAGGACATGTAACTTTTACAGCCTCTTTGTCTATGTTAAAAACTATTGTGTCGGAGTAAAATTTTCTATTTAGATGATCTATTTGATATATTCTAAACATATTTTCTCCATTGTAGGGATATATTTTTTGTGAATATGTTCTGTTATCAGGACCTCCTTCGCCAGGAATACTTCCTCTCAAAATCCATTTATTCCAACGAAATTCTTCAATATAAAATGTTAGTTTGCCTGATTCGTTTTGCGTAGTAAAATTCATCATATTATTGTACCCAATCTCATAATTAATTACACTATAAGTGCTTAAGGGTTTGAGTACCTCTGGATTAACTAATTTTGGCGTACAGTTTTCGTGATGTTTGATTATTACTTCGTACTCTTGACCAAATTCTAAACCAGCATAATCAAGGCTTATTCTAAAAGCACTAGAATTTATAATATCATCAAATTCAATCTTATTTATTAGTACTTCGTAAGCACAATATTCCTCACCCATATCTAACATCGGATTTATGATGTAAAGATCCTTACCTTGATAGATACCTTTTAATACCATTTCGTCTGCTTTAATTCCTGTGCTAACAAATAATATTAAAATTATGCCAAATGTTAAAGTCTTGTTTTTCATTGAATTACAAATTTTATTAACAATTTTATTAACAAATTTAATCTGTTTTATGTCTTTTTCCAAATTTTTTGCAAGTTATTTTTAATTTATTTTTTAATGCTCAATAATCTCAAGCCTAACACGTTGATTATTAGACAAATATAATTATCAATATTATTTTGTTTGTAATATTGTAAAAAAGACAATAAATTATAGTTTCTAAGAGTTATTTTTGTGTAATACTCATAATTAATTTAATAATTGTTTATTATGAATCAAAAAATTTTATTTCTCATTTCGATGGTCTTTGTTACTGGAATACTTTCTTCTCAGGAGTATGTTCAGGACACCTTGTTTTATAAAAATGGTCAAATTAGTGAAATAGGCACTTTGCATTTAGGTCAAAAATTTGGGACATGGCTTTATTTTAGTCCTAATGGTAAAAAAATGGCACAAATTGATCACTATAAAGATATGTTGCATGGTGATAATATTGTGTATTATCCGAATGGTGGGATAAGAGAAAAGTATTATTACTGGGCTAATGATCGACATGGGGAATTTTCGGAATATTTTGAGACTGGAAAAGTCAAGCTAAAGGGTTTTTTTCATAGTAATTTAAAAGATTCGGTCTGGAATATCTTTTATGAAAATGGTAAATTACAATCCGAAGTAATTTATAATAAAGGCAAGATTGCAATGATTAAGTCTTTTTATAATCTAAAAGGCGAACGTACTGTTATTGATGGTAATGGTGAGATGATTAGTTATTATGATAATCTCAATAAAATGTCTGAAGGGAAATTAATTAATGGGCTTGAAAGCGGAAAGTGGACTTATTATCACGAAAATGGAAAGAAAAAATCGGAAGGAGAATTTGTTGTAGGAGATAGAAAAGGAACTTGGAGCGATTGGTACGATAATGGACAAATAAAAAGTGAAATATCTTACGAAACTGGAATGAATTTATATTGGTCTATTACTGGAAATAAAGAAATGGAAGGCAAAATTGTTAATGAAAAAAGACAAGAAGAATGGAAATATTGGTATCCTTCAGGACAAATCCGAAGTATTAATAATTATAAAGATGATTTGAGACACGGATTGCAAACAAAATATTACGAAAATGGACAAAAACAATCAGAACTAAATTTTGTAAATGGATTGATGGAAGGCAAAGCTCTCTTTTGGTTCGATGATGGTAAAAAAGATATTGATGGGAATTTTAAAAACGATTTGCAAGACGGATTATGGACATATTGGCGAACTGACGGAACAAAAGGTAATGAGGGCAATTATATTCAAGGAAAAATGGACGGGCCTTGGACATTTTGGTACTCTAACGGAAAAGTCTGGAAAGACGTTGACTATAATGCAGGTAAAAAAGACGGTGTGTGGAGTGTGTTTTTTGAGAATGGAAGACAATTTAGACTAGGACAATTTGAAAATGATACCGAAGTGGGAGAGTGGAAAGAATGGTATCAGGACGGAACTCTTGCTATGAAAGGAAATTATAAGTTTGGAGTTATGATTGGTAAATGGGAAACTTGGCATGAGAATGGTGAAAAAAAATCGCTAATAGAATATACAGATGGACTAATTGGAGGTAAAAATTATTTTTGGTTTCCTAACGGTAAAAAGCAATTAGAGGAATCTTACAAACTTGTCGAAGTTAAATCTGAAGATGATTTTAGCATAAAGAATAAAACCACTTCGGTACTACACGGAGCGTATAATACCTATAATATTAGAGGGATACAGATTATTGTAGGAAATTATAATAACGGACTGCGAGATGGAAAATGGATTTATCGCAATAATAATGGAAATATTATTAAAGTCGAAATTTATAAACTTGATAAACCCGATGGCAAATGGCTGACATTTTACGATTTTGGCGGTAAAGACTCCGAAGTATATTATAAAAATGGTCTAAAAGAAGGTAAGTCAACTTACTGGAACCCAAAAGGAGAGCTTATATATCAGGCAATATTTCATGGCAATAGAAAAACAGATGTGTTGATTGATACTTCTGTTAAATTACCTGGGAATAAATAGACTTAGGGTTTGACAATCCTTTAGGAAGGGAGAGAAATCTATTCATCATTTAAACTATCACATAAAAAACATAGTTAATATCACAGCTTATTAACTTAACTGCTGTAAATAATGAAAATGATTTGTACTTTTGTTCAGTTTTTCAATTGAGATTTTTATTTAATAGGTAATCTCATACGAATTATTGAATAGAAATAAAAAATATATGAAATGATACAAGAAGATCTTTTTAAGAAAATTATTGCTCATAGTAAAGAATACGGGTTTGTTTTTCAATCATCAGAATTATACGACGGATTAAGTGCTGTTTATGATTACGGACAAAATGGTGTAGAGTTAAAAAATAATATCAAAGAGTATTGGTGGAAAGCAATGACTCAACTGAACGAGGAGGTTGTTGGTATAGATTCAGCAATATTTATGCACCCAACTGTTTGGAAAGCATCAGGACACGTTGATGCGTTTAGCGATCCATTAATTGATAATAAAGATTCTAAAAAACGTTATCGTGCTGATGTTTTAATTGAAGAGTATATCGAAAAGATTACCGATAAAATCAATAAAGAAGTTAAAAAGGCTGAAAAAAGGTTTGGAGATCAGTTTGACGAACAGCAATTTATTGAAACAAATCAAAGAGTTTTAGATTATCGTCAAAAGCAAAAAGAGATAATGGCAGAGTTTGTTTCTGCAATGGACGAAGATAACCTCGAACGAGTGCGACAATTGATAATCGACTTAGAAATTGCTTGTCCAGTATCAGGAAGCCGTAATTGGACAGAGGTACGACAGTTTAATTTGATGTTTGATACAAAATTAGGCTCCTTATCCGAAGGTGCTAACACAATATATTTACGTCCCGAAACTGCTCAAGGAATTTTTGTAAATTATCTTAATGTCCAAAAAACTGGTAGGAAAAAGCTCCCTTTTGGCATTGCACAGATTGGTAAGGCTTTTAGAAATGAAATAGTAGCTCGTCAGTTTATTTTTAGAATGCGTGAGTTCGAACAAATGGAAATGCAATATTTTGTAAAGCCAGGAGAGGAAATGGAATGGTTTGAAATTTGGAAAGAGCGCCGAATGAAATGGCATCTTGCTATGGGAATTGACCCTCAAAAATATCGTTGGCACGAACACGATAAACTAGCTCATTATGCAAATGCAGCTTTTGATATCGAGTTCGAGTTCCCATTTGGCTTTAAAGAACTCGAAGGGGTCCATTCTAGAACAGATTTTGATCTTTCTCAGCACGAAAAATTCTCTGGTAAGAAAATGAGATATTTTGATAATGAGTCAAATGAGAGTTTTGTGCCTTATGTTGTCGAAACATCAATTGGCTTGGATCGTACTTTCTTGTCTATTTTGTCGGCGTGCTATAACGAGGAAGTTGTGGGTGCTGAAACACGTGTAGTGCTAAATATCCCAGCACCACTTGCTCCTGTTAAAGTCGCAGTTTTGCCTCTTGTAAAAAAAGATGGCTTACCAGAGTTGGCACTCGAAATATTGGACGAGCTAAAATTTGATATGAATTGTCAATACGAAGAAAAAGATTCAATTGGTAAACGCTATCGTCGTCAAGACGCTATTGGAACACCCTTTTGCATAACTGTTGATCATCAAACTATCGAAGACCGAACTGTTACATTGCGTCATCGCGATACAATGGAGCAAGAAAGAGTTGCAATGAATGATATTGCTCGAATTGTAAGAGAAAAAGTCGATATGAAAAACTTATTAAAAAAACTGATTTAATCTTTGCTTTCTTGTCTTCGAAATGAATAAAAATAAAAAACTGATTTTAGTCTATTTCCTTCTTACAATATCGATGATTCTGTGGGGAACATCTTTTGTTTGGAGTAAAATTGGATTGACATATTATAACTCAATTACTGTGGTGTTTTTTAGACTCTTGGTTTCTACAATTGTTATGATACCTGTTTTAATAATCTCTAAGAAATTTCGATTCCCTACAAAAAAACATTTTCCCTTATTCCTATTATTGGCACTGTTTGAACCTTTTTTATATTTTATTGGCGAAACCACAGGATTGTCTTTTGTTGAGCCATCTATGGCTGCAGTAATTATTTCAATTATCCCATTGTTTACTCCTTTTGTAGCTTTTTACTTTTTAAACGAAAAAATTACTGTTCTTAACCTATTAGGAATTATTATTTCTATTTCTGGAATAGTGGTTTTAGTTTTTGGAAAAGACATGAGTTTGCAAATTTCGATGATTGGACTTGGATTACTTATGCTTGCCGTTGTTGCTGCAAATGGGTATAGCGTGATGATTAAAAAAATTCCCGACCAATACTCAATTCTAAATGTCATTTTTTGGCAAAATATCATAGGGATGTTATATTTTACGCCGCTTTTATTGATATTTTCGCAAAAAGATATTTTTGTAACAGGATTTGTTGAGGAAGCTTTTTGGGCAATAATAAGCCTTGGCGTTTTTGCTTCTACAATTGCTTTTTTATTCTTTATGTATGGACTAAAGTTTATGTCTATAACCAAAGTAAATGTTTTTACAAATGTCATCCCTATATTTACTATAATTGTTTCGTATTTATTCCTTGGTGAGGAAATAGGAACTCGAAAAATTTTAGGAATCTTTATTGTAATAATTGGAGTGGTCGTGTCCCAGTTAAAGTATAGGATATTTAATTATAAAAAAATAGGGTCGAATACGTAAAACTTATGGTGTTTTGGCGGAATCTAAGGATGGAATCTAACGATTCGTAGATTATTTCTTTTAACAATTACGCAAAATAATATCATATAAAATTATTAAGTTTGCAACAAATTAAAAATAAAACTATGTACAGAACACATAACTGCGGAGAATTACGCAATGAAAATATAGGAGAAAAAGTTACATTATGTGGTTGGACGCAGCTTAAACGTGACAAAGGAGGAATGATTTGGATTGACTTACGCGATAGATACGGAATTACTCAACTTGCTGTTGAACAAACAAATACACCCGCCGAAATTATTGAAACAATTGACAAAATTGGACGCGAATATGTTATAAAAGTTACTGGCGAAGTTATTGAAAGATATAGTAAAAACGATAAAATACCTACGGGAGATATCGAAATAAAAATTGAAAACATTACGATTTTAAGCAAATCAGAAACACCTCCATTTACAATTATCGATAATACTGATGGTGGCGATGAGTTGCGTATGAAGTACAGATATTTGGATATACGGCGTAATCCTGTTAAAAATGCTTTAATCTTAAGACATAAAGTGGCTCAGAAAGTGCGAAAATTTCTTGATAGTCAAGATTTTATCGAAATAGAAACACCATGCTTAATTAAATCAACTCCTGAGGGTGCGAGAGATTTTGTAGTGCCTTCACGTATGAATCCAGGCGAATTTTATGCGTTGCCACAATCTCCACAAACATTTAAGCAATTATTGATGATTGCAGGAATGGATAGGTATTTTCAGATTGTAAAATGTTTTAGAGACGAAGATTTGCGTGCAGATAGACAGCCCGAATTTACTCAGATAGATTGCGAAATGTCGTTTGTGGAACAGAAAGATGTTTTAGAAATGTTTGAAGGGCTAATAAAGTATTTATTTAAAGAAATTTTAAAATGCGAATTTGATTATGAATTTCCCAAAATGTCGTATTACGAAGCAATGGAGAAATACGGAAACGACAAACCCGATATTCGCTTTGGCATGACAATTACCGATATTGGTGCAAATCTTAAAGGCAAAAATTTTGTAGTTTTTGACTCGGCTGATTATATTGGCGGTATTGTTTTGACAAATGGGAGCGAATATTCTCGCAAACAGATTGATGAACTTACCGAATTTGTAAGAACGCCTCAAATTGGAGCAAAAGGTCTTGTTTATTGCAAATATAATGCTGATGGTACTTTTAAATCATCGATCGATAAATTTTATAGCGAAGACGATTGGGCAATAATCGCCGAAAAAATGCAAGCTCAAAAAGGCGATATGATTTTGATACTTGCAGGCGAAAAAGAATTAACATTACATGGATTAAGTGAATTGCGTTTGAAATTAGCTAATCAATTAGGCTGGAGAACTAAAGATAAATTTGCACCACTTTGGGTTGTAGAATTCCCGCTATTAGAGTATGATGACGAGTCTCAAAGATATCATGCTAAACATCATCCATTTACTGCTCCATTTGATGAGGACATAGAATTGTTTAGTTCTGAGCCAGGAAAAATTAGAGCAAAAGCTTATGACCTTGTAATAAACGGAATAGAGATTGGTGGTGGCTCAATTAGAATTTTTGATAAAGATTTGCAAGAATTAATGTTCAAAAATCTTGGGTTCTCAAAAGAAGAAGCCGAAGCTCAATTTGGATTTTTAATGAACGCTTTTAAATTTGGAGCTCCTCCACATGGCGGAATTGCATTTGGTCTTGATCGTCTGGTTTCTTTATTTGGAGGTTCTGATTCAATACGTGATCATATAGCATTCCCGAAAAATAATGCGGGCAGAGATGTTATGATTGAAAGTCCTTCGCAAATATCTCAAAATCAATTAAATGAATTAGGATTGGCTTTAAAAGAGGTGAAAAAATAATTGTGAACCGTAAACCGTAAACCGTTTTTTTTGTGATACTGTGATTCAATGATTCAGTGATTCTGTGATACTGTGATCCCAACCGAAAATCGAAAACCGAGAACCGTGAACCGTAAACCGTGATACTGGATTACTGGATCAATAGATCACAATATTACTTTTATTCAATAAACTAAGCATTAACGATACACCAATTCTATCCTATCGCCATAAAATTTATGATATCAGAAAAAACTTATTCTACAACTTCAATATTAATTTCTTTGGTTTGATATATTCCAGAACATGATGCTCCAGCAGAGCTCGTTTCTTGAGGAGTTATTTCTGTTTTTCTTCTTAAATATACTGTGTTTGTTCCGACACTTAACTTGCTAGTTTGGTTAGCTGGAATTATAATTGATGTTGCTCCTGAAGTGTTTTGATAAACGCTTATCT
>JAQVOR010000115.1:6867-10120 GCA_028702535.1 Bacteroidales bacterium | reverse complement strand
CAACAACAAAATTAAAAATAATTAAAATAAATACAAAATAAATGTAAAATAAATTTGGAATTGAACACAGTATCTAACGGGCTATAATACCAAAATGACACCAAAACACTCGATAAATTATTTATTTATTTTCGTTTTAATTCTCTTGAAATTTTAACCGTAACTGGTGCTATGCAGAAAATTTAAAGATTATAAAAAAAAATAAGCTTATTTCAGTCGTTTTGATATCAAATTGGTCTAACATATTTGCCCTCTTGGGCATATATGTCAGTAAAAAAGAGTCTCCAAGATATATATATATTGCCCAGAGGGCATAAACAATTATAAATATTTTTTCTATTTGTATTAAAAGCAAAAGTGTGCGTTTGTCCTTAACAAATAATCTGTTAGTAAAAACATTAATTTTGCTAACAAACTTCAACTTTTTTTGCTTTATTTCGTTATTATAAAAAACAGAGAGTTTAAAATGAGATTCTTTTCTATCGCCATATTGATAATTGGTTCTTTTATTACTGCAATCGCACAAAAGGATAGCACAAATCTTGTTAAATACGACTATAGCTTTTCTTTTAAGGAGGGCATCTATCCTGATTTTAATTCTTTTAGAAACAATGACCCAATACCCTTAGAGGCAATTATTAGTCCTGAATACTCAGATGATTTTTATAATATGTTAGACACAACAAAACACATTGTCTACTATGGGAAATTTGGCTCATCAATTTCGGTTCCAGTCAGAAACATTTGGGGTTACAGCAAAAATGGGAAACCATATATTTTATGGGCAGATAAATTTAACTTAATTCCATTTGTTGGACAGATAACCCACTTTGTTACTACCGTAACAGTGTATTATTCTTCCTATCAAGATCCTTTTTATAATTCATATCAGTACAATTCATACTCAAGAGGATATCAAAGTGAAGAACTTCGACAATTTATAATTGATATGCAAACTGGCAAAATAATTGATTACAATCTCAACAATATCGAAACAATACTAAAACGAGATACAGAGACTTATAATGAATTTATGAAACTTCGCAAACGTAAACGGAGCAAACAGATGTTCTATTATGTTAAACTGTATAACGAAAAAAAACCTTTATATATTCCTGAATAAACACATAGAAATGAAAAAAATCCAATCCGTATTATTACTAATTTCGATTTCCTACATTAGTTGTTTTGCACAAATTAATATTCCTGTCGGAACTCAATCGCAACTAAACAAATTTTTAAATTCTAAGACTTATGTAGTTTTAAAAAACGATAGAATGTCTGAATATAATTTCGCAATAAAAGAAGCTATCGAAAAACACTGGACACTAACCGATTATGAATTTGTTTACGAATCTGATTTTAAAAATCTACAAAAAGACCCGAATAAGTCTTTTATAATGATTAATCAAGTGTATTTTGAAAAAGATAAAACTCAAACTCTTTTTGATTTTATTATTGTAACATTAGGCGGAAAACATCGCAATGCCGATGAAATGCCAACCCTCTGTGCTATTCCGTTATGTTACAAAGGAGCATTAGAGTCCGACTATGATTATAAAATCCCCGCAATGATAAAACATATAGAAAATCATGTCTCGACTTGTAAAAACAATCCATCATTAAATCAAGAAAACATTGCAGACTACTACATGCAGAAATCTGGAAGTCTCAAAACAAAAACATTTTATTTGCTAAAAGAAGAAGTTGAGCCTGAAGTAAGAACAAAAAACTCATTTGCAAGTACTTATCCCTATAATTTTGATTATACAACGCAAGAAAACATAAAAAAAATCATCAATAACAACACTAAAGATGCTGTAATTCTGCATCTAATTTGTCCTAAACTCAATAACACACTCTCATACTGTATCAAAATAATTTTAGATACCGAAAACGGATTAATTTTTTACTGGGATCAGCACAAACTCAGCAAAAAAAATGGTGACTATTTACTTAAAAGCGATCTTAAAAAACTTGCAAAAAAAGAATGAACTACGACGAAGTATTAGAGTTCATGTTCAACTCGCTCCCAATGTATCAACGCATTGGGGAAGCTGCCTATAAAGCAGATCTTATTACAACCGAAAAATTAGATGAGCACTTTAAACAGCCTCATCAAGCGTTTAAAACCGTTCATGTTGCTGGGACAAATGGAAAAGGTTCGGTTTCTCACAGTATTGCATCCATATTTCAAGAGGCTAGGTATAAAACAGGATTATATACTTCTCCTCACCTCATCGATTATCGTGAGAGAATTCGTGTTAATGGCGAAATGATTTCAAAAGAATTTGTTACTGCCTTTATTAACGAAAACATTAAATTATTCACAGACTTAAAACCTTCATTTTTTGAGATGAGCGTTGCTCTTGCATTTGAGTATTTTAGGTTTTGCAAAGTTGATGTTGCCATTATCGAAGTTGGAATGGGCGGACGATTAGATTCAACAAATATTATCAAACCTGAATTATCCATTATCACTAATATTGGGTTTGATCACACACAATTTCTTGGTAATACACTTGATAAAATTGCAATCGAAAAAGCTGGAATTATAAAACAAAACATCCCTATTGTTATTGGTGAAACTCAAGCAGAAACCACTGATGTCTTTATTAATAAAGCTAAAGAAAAAAACTCTAAAATTATATTTGCTGATCAAAATAAAAATCAGATTTATAAACAAGTCGAATTTAGTTTAACTGGCAGCTATCAAAAAAAGAATCTTCAAACTATAATATCATCAATAAAAACTTTGAAAGAAATTGGTTTTACATTAAATAATAAAGATATAATTGAGGGATTAAAAAATGTAGTTTTAAATACTGGTTTTAGAGGTCGGTGGGAGATTACAGGACAAAATCCGCTTACTATTTGCGACACTGGCCACAATAAAGAGGGACTAATTTATACCATAAAGCAACTTCAAGGGCTAAATAAGGCAAAAATACGATTTGTTTTGGGTTTTGTAAATGATAAAAATGTTGAGGATGTTTTTACACTTTTTCCAAAAAATGCAGAATATTACTTTACAAAAGCATCTGTTCCGAGGGCAATGGATGAGAACTTACTTAAAGAAATTGCAGAAAAATTTAAGCTAATCGGAAATGCTTACCCAAACGTAATGTCAGCATATAAACAGGCGTTGGCAGATGCTGATACTAAAGATGTTATTTTTATTGGAGGTAGTACTTTTGTGGTGGCGGATTATTTGGGAGACAATGAAAAAGACTTAACCACAAAGTACACAAAG
>JAQVOR010000115.1:0-6767 GCA_028702535.1 Bacteroidales bacterium | reverse complement strand
AATGAAAAAGACTTAACCACAAAGTACACAAAGAAACCACTAAGGACACAAAGGAAAAACTATAAAAAAAGACTTAACCACAAAGTACACAAAGAAACCACTAAGGACACAAAGGAAAAACTATAAAAAAAAACTTAACCACAAAGTACACAAAGGAAGCACTAAGAGCACAAAGGAAAAGGAGACACAAGAAAAAAAGTTTACAAAAGTTTCGTTAATAACTCTTTTAATTCCGTTTTTAACTAATGTTACATTAAAATTAATCAGCAAACCCAGTTTACAACCAGATAATTTCAAATAAACAATTTTGGACAAATATGCATTCAGATTGCAGATTTGTCCAAATTTTACATATCTTTGCAAGATGATACAACGAGATTTAACAAAAATAATACTGGAATTAAGATTAAAGTTTCCTGTAATAACACTTACGGGTCCGAGACAGAGCGGTAAAACGACATTGTTAAAATCCATCTATAAAAACCTGCCATATATTAGTCTCGAAGATATTGACAACAGGAATATGGCAATCCGAGATCCTCGTGGTTTTTTAAGCAATTTTCCACAAGGTGCTATTCTTGACGAAGTCCAAAGAACTCCAGACCTATTTTCTTATATACAAGGGATAGTTGACTCAAAAAAAGATGTGCATTTTGTTTTATCTGGCTCACAAAATTTTCAATTACTCGAAAAAATAAGCCAAAGCCTCGCAGGTAGAACAGCAGTACTAAAACTACTGCCTTTCAGTTTATCTGAGATATCTAATACAAATTTTAAATTTGAAAGCTACGAAGATTTAATATTCAAAGGCTTATACCCAGCGATTTATGATAAGGACATCTCTCCCGAGTTTTTTTATCCCTCATACATCAACACTTACATTGAAAAAGACGTAAGATCTGTAAAAAACATTGAAAACCTTAGTGCATTTTCTTTATTTCTTCAACTTTGTGCTGGCAGAACAGGACAATTACTTAATCTAAACTCGTTAGCAATGGATGCAGGAATATCACCAAACACTGCAAAGTCATGGCTTTCAATTCTCGAATCAAGTTACATTATCTACCTTTTACATCCATATCATAAAAATTTTAATAAAAGAATAGTTAAAACCCCAAAACTGTATTTTTATGATACTGGGCTGGTATGTTCACTACTTGGCATTGAAAACGCACAACAAGTAAAAACATATTATGCAAAAGGAGTCCTTTTCGAAAACATGGTAATTAATGAATTTTACAAAAGCTCTATTCATGCTGGCAAAATTCCAAGATATTTCTTTTGGCAAAATAAGACAAAACAAGAAATTGATATAATTAAGGATACTCCCAATGGACCAATCCCATTCGAAATAAAATCAGGGATGACAATTCATGAAAGTTATTTTCACAATCTCAAATATTGGAAAAAGATCAATGACAAAAGCACTGATCTAAGCGTAATATATGGAGGAGATCAAAACTTTTCAACTTCGAGCGGAAATATTATAAGTTGGCGAAAACTGCAAGATTTCCTTAAATAACTCTACTCTACCTCATGCTTTGCATAGTTATATCCAGCATTTTTGTATCTTACAAACATTGTTTGCAAGCGTTTTTTAAATGTAGAGTATTCTGCATCTCGTTGTTTTGACCAAGCGACTTCGCTAAGTGTTGCCATACGCGGCAAAACCATATATTGGACATGAGGTAAGTCAAGAATATATTCAGTCCAAACATTTGCCTGCACTCCTAATATATGTTTTGCTTCATCATTATTCAAACTATCTGGAATTGGATTCCAGCCGTATATTTTTTCGCAGTTTGTAAACCCACCAATAGCAAAAGGTTCACTATCCGTGTCTTCACTTTGGTAATGATCAAAATAGCAATATCCACCAGGAGTCATAATAGCATTGTGCCCAGACTTTGCTGCTGCAATTCCTCCCTCCTCGCCTCTCCACGACATAACCGTTGCGTTTGGGGCAAGTCCACCTTCTAATATTTCGTCCCAACCAATAATTTGCTTACCTTTTGCATTTATATATTTTTCCATTCGCTGCACAAAATAGCTTTGCAGTTCATGCTCATCAGCAAGCCCCTCTTCTTTCATTCGCAATTGACATTTTGGACAAGTTTTCCACATTGTTTTTGGGCATTCGTCCCCGCCAATATGAATATAAGGAGAATTAGGAAATAGTTCAATAACCTCATCAATCACAGCTTCAAGAAATTCAAAGACTTTCTCATTTCCAGCACAAAACACATCATCAAAAACACCCCAAGTTTTAGAAACTTCATACGGACCACCAGTACAACCAAGCTCGGGATAAGCGGTTAGACCAGCAAGAGCATGACCGGGCATTTCTATTTCAGGAATTACTGTAATAAATCTATCTTCAGCATATTTTACAACTTCTTTTATTTCATCCTGAGTATAATATCCTCCATAAGGAATATCATCATATTCACCCCAATTTTTCTTTATTAATGTTCCACTGCGCTGCGAGCCGACTCGTGTAAGCTCTGGATAAGCTTTTATTTCAATTCTCCAGCCCTGATCGTCTGTCAAGTGCCAATGAAAAACATTAAATTTGTGCATTACAAGCAAATCAACATATGATTTCACCTCCTCAACAGTAAAAAAATGCCTGCAAACATCGAGATGCATTCCTCTATATTTAAAACGTGGCTCATCATAAATCTTAATATGCGGAAGTCTAATTAATTCAGGAGCATTACCTGCTTCAAGTTCTGGAGGCAACAATTGTCTTAATGTTTGAAATCCCAAAAACAAACCATTATAAGTTAATGAACTGATTTCGATTTTGTTATCTTCAATAGTTAGATGATAGCCCTCTTTACTTTGAGCCTCAATTAAAGTTAAAACTAAATTTACACCTCCTTTTTGCTCTTCGCTCACAATACTAATATTGCAAGGAGACAAATAATCTGATATATAGTTTTTCAATCGCAAAGCATCCTGCGAATCATCGTTTAATACAAGAAAAACCTTATTACCAAACTCAACAAACCCGTCATTAATTTCAAGATTTAAAGGTTTTGGAATAATATTGTTCTCAAACGAATAGTTTTCATTATTTTTGCACGAAAACAATAAAAAAGTTATACTGACAAAAAGAAATACATATTTACGCATAATGAATAATTTTAAAATATCAGCTTCAAAGATAATATTAATCTTATCTATTCTATCTTTTGCAACATTAATTTCGTGCAATCAAAAATCCACAAAAAAAACCATTCCGTTAAATGAAGGGTGGAAATTTTATTATGCTGCAACCGACCAATGGTATTCTGCAAGTGTTCCAGGAAACATCCATACCGATCTTTTTAAACACGGTTTGATTGACCATCCTTTTTATTCAAATGAAGACAGCCTTCGTTGGATAAGCCAAACCGAATGGCATTATCAAAAAAAATTTACAATATCACAAATATTTTATAATCGTAATCTCGAAATTGTGTTTGATGGACTAGATACTTATTGTGATGTTATCCTTAACGGAGATACAATTGGTAACACAAGCAACATGTATCGTCAATGGGTTTTTCCTATTGCTGATTCGTTAAAACAAGAAAATAACGAAATTGAGCTAATATTTTATCCGAGTTCTCAAATTAACGCCAAAAAAGCAGATATACAAGGATACGCAATACCAGACGACAGAGTATTTACCCGAAAAGCACCATATCAGTATGGCTGGGATTGGGCTCCGACACTTGAAACCTGCGGTATTTATAAAGATGTTTATATAAATTCATGGGAGAAACTAAGAATTTTAAATGTCAATCTTGAACAAAAATTTATTTCAGATACTATGGCTGTAATGTCGGCCAACATCGAATTAGAATCCGAAAACTTTTACAATGGTAATGTTAAAATATATAGTCCTAATAACGAATTTGACACCTTATATCAAAAACTTGAGATTCATGAAGGTAAATTAATTTATCCTGTGGAGTTTAACATCCGCAATCCTCAACTATGGTGGTGCAATGGTATGGGAGAATCAAAAACTTATGAAATTATAGTAGAAGTTAGTACAAAATTTAGAGTAGAATCCCATTCTATAAAAACAGGTATCAGAAATATTGAGTTGGTTACCGAAAATGATGCGTCGGGACAGCAATTTTACTTTATTTTAAATGGGATTCCTGTTTTTGCAAGGGGAGCAAATTGGGTGCCTGCGGAATATTTTAGCGGCAGTAATTCAAATGAAAGATATTTAAAACTATTAGAACTTGCAAAAGAGGCGAATTTTAACATGCTACGTGTTTGGGGAGGCGGAATTTATGAAAATAATGAATTTTACGAAATTTGTGACTCTCTCGGCATCATGGTATGGCAAGATTTTATGTTTTCGTGTGCAATGTATCCGCTTGACGAAGAAATGACCAATAATATTACAGAAGAAGTAAAATATCAGGTAAAACGCTTATATAATCACCCTTCAATTGTAATGTGGTGCGGAAATAATGAAATAAGCAATGCGTGGTTCGACTGGGGCTGGCAAAAGCAATTTAACCTTTCGGAAAAAGATTCTCTTGAAATTTGGAAAGATTACGATAATTTATTTCATCGTATAATTCCAAAAGCCATAGCAGAAATTGATAATAATAGAACTTATATTCCAAGCTCTCCATTTTTTGGATGGGGACACAAAGAATCTGTTACTCACGGCGACAATCACTATTGGGGAGTTTGGTGGGGAATGCTGCCATTCGCAAAATACCGCGAAAATACCGGGAGATTTATGAGCGAATATGGATTTCAGGGAATGCCTGCAATGACGAGTCTTGAAAAATTCATTCCCGAAGACTCCTTATATTTATATAGCGAAAATCTAAAACATCATCAAAAACATCCTTTCGGTTTTGAGGCAATTAACACATACATGAAAAGAACATACCCTATACCAAAAGATTTTGAAGACTATGTTTATATGAGTCAATTATTGCAAGCCGAAGGAATGCAAGCCGCTTTTAATTCACATATAGGTGCTCGTCCGTATTGCATGGGAAGTCTTTTTTGGCAATTTAACGATTGTTGGCCAGTAACATCATGGTCGGCTGTCGATTATTATCTACAACCAAAAGCAGTTTACTATTTTGCAAAAAAAACTTTTGAAAACATCCATGCTTCAGTTCACCTTAATAATGATAAAGCAAAAGTTTTAATCACAAATCACAATAATAAAACAACAAACAGTAAAGTTGTTATTGAATTACGTAAATTTTCGGGAGAAATTATACACGCCGATAGTATTAATATAATTCTCGATTTGCTAAGAACAACAAAACCAGAGTTTTACCACACACCTGACAGTATTATTTCAAATCATAAAGATGATGCGTTTCTTACAATAGAAATTACAGATTTAGATTCGGATAATAAAATATTTTATGATAGTTTTATTTTGGGAGACAATAAAAACCTTTCGCTACCTGAGCCCGATTTTGTTTTTAATATCCAAATGAAGAAAAATCATTGGGAAATAACTTTAAAGCCAAAAACTTACATCAAAAACATTTATTTATATGTAACAAACGGTAACGGAAGGTTTTCAGATAATTTCTTTAACCTTATCCCTGGCAAAGACAAAACCGTCTATTATTATCCCAAAGGTAATGAATCTTCTAAGGATTTGAAATTCAAATCAGTTAATCAAATCGTTAATGATACAGTTAATTAAAATGGATATGATAATGATAGTGTTTTGAGCAATAAATCGGAAGCTTTTAAATAATTAGCTTATATTTGAACAAAATTAAGAAAAATTAGGTGCGATTGAAAATCCGTTAAACTACTTTGCACATTATCCAGCTTAAATTGATCTCTACAAAGCACATTTACAAATATCTCATGGTTTTGTTACAAGTTTTTGTGTGATTTAATTTGTAGTTTGTATATTTACACAATAAGTAAATATTATTGGAAATTATATATATTGTAATTTCATACATATAAGTATTTTTAAGAAATGTTGTATGGGATTGTTGTATATATATTAACGTTAGTTGGAAGCGAAAAAAGACTACAGAGTATAACATTTTATAATAATAAGGATACGTAATATTAAACTTTAAATTTTGAGAATTATGGAGAAAAGAAAGTTCATTACATTAAAAACTGGGAGGAATACATTTAGGAAAATTGACTTTGATGATATATTGGTTATCAAAGCTGATGGGGCATATTTTGACGTTTTTTGCAGTAAAGACAAATTTACAGTATCTGGTAAAACTTTCGAAAAATTGGAGGAAGAATTAAAAGATACAGAATTGGTTCGGATTAATCGTAGTTGCATAGTAAATACAAAAAAATGTGTAGAATTAAAAACTGCACTTGTCCTGAATTAAAATTAAGCAACAATGAGGTTTTAAAGCCAATTACAATGAATTTATCTAAATTGAAGAAGATATTTAATATTGAGGACTGAATTATATAGAAAAGCATATGAAAACAATTGTAAGTTATCCCATTTTAAATACGTAAAATTAGTATTTCATGCTTCAAACTGCAGGATTCGTTAAATAACCCCTGATATTCACAAAACAAACACGTCTTCCACAATTTCACATTTAGAAGTTTTGTAAATTGCATGTGTGAATTGTTAAATATTTTTATAATTTAAATATAGTTTATGAAAAAAAAGAATGTGTCATTTGACGTAGAAGAAGCAAAAAAACTATTTGGAGAAAGAGCTATTTTGTCAATGCAATTGCAAAATGGAATTAGAGGGGGAGCAAACCCAACAGTTGATT
>JAQVOR010000114.1 GCA_028702535.1 Bacteroidales bacterium | reverse complement strand
ATTCCCACATAAAATCCCTATATTTGTAATTGTCAAATAAATAAAAACTTATGAAAGATTTTGAAAGCATTTTTCCGAAAATTGATGATGTACCTACTGAATTTCGATGTAAATTTCCAATAATTCAAAACGAATACTTGTTAAACGGTGAAATCAAAAAATGGCAAGGTGAATACAGCCAAGTATTTTCACCTATTTATATAAAAAATGGTAGCGAGTACACGAATCATATTGGATCCTATCCAATGATGGGAGAAACACAAGCTTATGAAGCATTAGATGCGGCAGTTGAAGCGTATAATAACGGAAACGGAGAATGGCCGGCAATGCGTGTTGAAGATAGAATCAATAGAATAAAAAAGTTTGTTATTCTAATGAAAGAGCAAAGAGACGAAGTAATAAATCTGCTTATGTGGGAAATTGGTAAGTCACACAAGGATTCCGCAAAAGAATTTGACAGAACAGTTGAGTATATTAACGATACAATTGATGAGCTTAAAAACATTGATAGAGACGCATCTAAATTTACAATTTCGCAAGGAATTATTGCACAAATACGAAGAGCTCCATTAGGCGTAGTTTTATGTATGGGACCTTTTAATTATCCGCTTAACGAAACATTTGCAACTTTAATCCCAGCTTTAATAATGGGAAATACTATAATATTTAAACCACCAAGATTTGGAGTTCTCTTGCATTATCCGCTTTTAAAAGCTTTTCAAGAAGCATTTCCAAAAGGAGTTGTAAATACAGTATATGGTCAAGGAGAACAAGTAATTACTCCACTTATGAAATCGGGAAAGATTAATGTACTGGCATTTATTGGTACAAGTCGAGTTGCAGATATACTTAAAACTCAACACCCAAAACCACACAGATTAAAGAGCATACTTGGATTGGAAGCAAAAAATCCTGCTATAATTCTCGAAGACGCAGACCTTGATGCAACAGTAAAAGAATGTGTATTGGGAGCATTATCATATAATGGACAAAGATGTACAGCATTAAAAATATTATTTGTACATGAAAAAATTGCAGATGATTTTTTAAACAAACTCTCAAATGCAGTTGAAGAACTGATTTCTGGAATGCCTTGGGATAAAGATGTTGATATTACTCCCCTACCCGAAACTGGCAAAACAGAATATCTAAGCGAACTTATCAAAGACGCAGAAGCAAATGGAGCAAAAGTAATAAATCCAAGAGGTGGAGACTTTAACAAATCCTTCTTTTTCCCTGCGATTTTATATAATGTCAATGAGAAAATGAGAGTTTATCACGAAGAACAATTTGGACCGATAATTCCAGTAGTCAAATACAAAAACATCCAAGAGCCACTTAATTATGTTATCGACTCAGATTTTGGACAACAAGCAAGTATTTTTGGCAAAAACACAGACCAAATAAGCGAACTTATTGATACTCTTGTTAATCAGGTTTGTCGTGTAAATATCAACTCACAATGCCAACGAGGGCCAGATAATTTTCCATTTACTGGACGTAAAGATTCTGCCGAAGGAACATTATCAACTCACGATGCTCTACGAGCTTTTTCGATAAGAACATTATGTGCTGCAAAAGAAAATGGTAAAAATAAAGATATAATACGAGATATTTTACGAAACGAAAAGTCTGATTTTTTATCAACTGATTTTATTTTGTAAAACTATTAGTTGAAGTTTAGAAAAATAGCCTGTTTAGGGTAATAAAATGATTGGATTAACAAAGATAAAACCCATTCGATAAGGGTTTACTTATGCAAAATATTGCGTAATATATTCTCTTAGATTTTCACAAATTCTCTAAAGTTCATTTTATCAATATTGTTCCCAACTATTAGCCAGGAGTCCATATATGATGTATAAGCGATAATATTCTTTGACTTATAATTTTGAAAATAAACTAAATCAGGATAATACTTTGCGGCTATTCAGGCTGTTTTTAATACTTCGTTATGTTTTTTTTGTTAAATTCGGTTGTCGTTTAAAATAGGTGAGTTTTCTCCAGAGCCATTCCAATGGACCAAAACGAAAATGTTGTAGCCAAATTTTGCATAATACTATTTGAATTGCAAAAACCAAAACTGAAAAAATTAAAAGTTGCCACGGTTCGAAACTTCCAAATTTACCAAATCCATAAGAATACATAATTGTTGTAAAAATTATTGAATATAGTAAGTAATTTGTAAGAGACATTCGTCCAATATATTTTAATGGGTTGAGAATAGAACTGAAAAACTTGGTTTTTGTTAATGTTAAAATTATTAAGATGTAGCTAAGTATTAGCACTACATTTGTGATCTCAAATATCAGCATATATATCGTTGTAGAGTATGGACTTGTATTAATATCGACAATGCTATTTGCAATTACCAATGTATATGTGTTTAATACTATACCAAGCAACAAGAAAACGAGGGATACAACAAAGTAGGAGTTCTTTGACCTATTTGCTTTTTCAAAAAAATTATGTTTGTGAAATAAATATCCGAAAAGAAACAGTGAAATTATTTTTGGAACATAGTAAATCAAATTTATATATCGAAATGAAAAATACTCATGCAATCGTAATTTGAATACTTCGAGATATGTCCCGTTCGAATATATGTTTAAAACTTCAGGCATTGTAATACTGCTTGTGGAACTTAATGCATCGGGAAGTACTGGATATGAGACGTTTAATGCTATATATATTATTGGAAAGAAATAGGTAAAAACAGAAATGAATAACAGCAGTTTTGATGGTAGTTTTCGGGATAATAGTAAAACAATTCCGATCAAAGAGTATGTAAACAAGATATCTCCTGCCCAAAAAAACAGGATATGAATTATTCCAAATGTCATTAATATTAATAATCGTCGTAAATAAAACATAGCAAAATGCATTTCGCTATGTTTATTTTTCAAATACATAATAGAAAAACCAACACCAAAAAGAAATGAAAATAATCCAATGAATTTATCGGCAGCATAGTTCGTTATAAAGTTGTAAACTGAACTGTTTACTGAATCGGTAAATGCACTGTAAAAGCCTCCAAAATCGAAGAATGAAGAGTTATATCCCAAAGCATTTACTACTAACACACCAAATAGGGCAAAGCCCCTAAGAATATCAATTTGTTCAATTCGTTCATTTGGATTTGTGGAGGAAAAAAAAATTTTCATATCAAACATTTAGGGTAGAGTTTAATTGTCCAACGGTTTGCATGTATGTCACGTAGACGTTCTTTACTCTGGTTCAATTCCAAAAGTACAAATTTAATTTAACATACCAAGTAACGAGTGCGTTTTAATCTCCTAGAAGGTAAATTACAAAAAATCATAGTCAGTTCCGCTTATGCTGGGATTATTTTCCCCGCATCTTAGCGAATCATCGTATTTGTGAACGTCAAAAACAATTTAGTGTGTTTTTGGAAGAGAAGGAACGGCGTTTGTTTGGTACGGGACAAGTTCCCGATCTTCTTCCAGATAATCTGTTTTAAAGCGCATTTTTTTTAATATCCAAACTATCTACAAACAAATCAATAAAACGTACTTCGTTGTTATTGTTCTAGTTTGTTCTTCTGATCGGAATAAACATTTTCATTTAATTTCTTCAAAGCTTTCATAAAATCCTTTTCATTCAAAACTGATAATTGATATTTTGCAATTTCTTTAAGTTTTAAAAATCTACCCTGTTTATTTTCATGTTCTCTAATCATTTGAGCGTTCAAAGTTTCAAGATTTGAAAGAATTGCTAATTCATTAATACTTGCGATATCTCTTAAGTTCATAGATCTTTTTACTAAATCTGGATTTGCATCTCTCCAGTCTTTTGCTGTACAATTAAAAGTGCAACATTCAGCAAGTCAGCTTCTTGCATATACTAACCATTCCTTATCTTTTTCATAATTATTTGATGGAAAAATAAAATTTTTGACAGCATCTGTATGAATAAGATAATTAGTTTTACTTAAAATTCTTTTAACATTCCACTCAAGATTGTACTGGTTTGTTTCAACTTCTTTTAATCTCTGGTATTCAGTAATTAAATAAAGCTTGAATGTTGGGCTTATCCAAGAGGCAAACTCAAAAGCAATGTCTTTATGTGCGTAAGTTCCTCCGTATCTGCCAGATTTGGAAATTATTCCAATAGAACTCGTAGTTTCTATCCATTTTTTTGGAGTAAGAGTAAAACTATTTGATCCAGCCTCATTTTTAAACGCATCGAATTCGATGCTTTTAAAATTTGGATTTTAAATTGTTCCCAAAGTCCTAAAAATTCAATTGTGTTTCGAGTTCTCATCCAGTTCTGAATAATGTAATTTGTTCTTTCAGAATCTCTGAATTTAGCCATATCTGTCAACGAAATGTACTCTTCTTCATTTTGCTTATCAAGGACAATCCCTATATCCCCATTGCCGTTTAAGTGTCCCGAAAGGATGCTCTACAATTGTTTGTCGCATTTGAAATATTTCGGAATTATTTTCGAGATTATTCCGACATCAAACTTGAAAAACAATAAAAGCGATGTGCTGCAATGTGCTAATGCCTGTCGAAGTGAGCTAGTCAAAATGCTTAGTTTATTACTTCCTTTGGTCGTGAGGGCTTCGCCGTTGTTTGACAATCACTATGCACAAGAACAAGCCGATAAAGCAAGAGAAAATTACAATTCTACTTTGTCGCTTTGTTATAAACTTCTTCGTCTTTGTTGTAGAAAAAGCTAAGGTCTTTGTATTTTGAAAAGAAAGACATCAATTCTGCACTTGTACTAAATGTTTCGTCAATATTATCAGTAACTTCATAAAGTTTAAACTGTGTAGCATTGGTCATTTCGATTTTGTAGAAATAAAATGTGCCATCTTGATTCATATTTGCAAATCTAGTTTTACCGATATCAGTAAAATGACAAACATAAGTTCCAGCAACTTCATAAATTTCGTTAGTGCTATTGTACTCATTCTTCTCGGCTTTGAATTTACTTCCATCAATATCACTAAAATTAAAATAACTCGGTTGTTCTGCATACTCATCTACGAGAATCCATTTGCCAAGAAAAGATGCATCTAACTTAACGTTAGCATCGGAAAGCGGAATGGATGCAGAATAAGGACAAGCAGTAAACATAAACGAAGCTACAACAATAGCTGCAAGTAAAATAACGCTGTTTTTTTTCATAATTAATGTTGTTAAATGATTAAATTTTCCTATAATCTCAAAGGCAAAGTTATCGAAATTTATTCAAAGATGAAAATGTTTTAACAGCCTAATCAAAATTTATTTCACAAAACAAGAGATAGACAATAAATTATCAAATAATAAATTAATCATTTTAAATTAGTTATATCTCAATTAAGGAATTTTCTTATTTTTGCATTATGAATTTGCAAAACAATAATAATAGTCCAGAATATTATCAGAATTTGATAACCGACAAAACAAGAATGCATTCAAGTTTAGTTTTTGCCAAAGGTACTGATTTTCAAGCAAATACATCATCAATGACAAAGCTTGCAAAAAACATCTGTGCTATTGCAAACTCTGGTGGGGGCAAAATAATATACGGAATATATCCAAAAAGATATAGAGCCGAAAAATTTGACTTTGTAACTAATTTTACAAAAAGCATAGAATGGTTAAACCACGAAATTCAATCTCAAATAGACAGTCCTGTAAAGGATATGAGCATTTCTAAAATTGAGATAGAAGAAGAAAAGTTTATTTATCAGTTTGATATTCCTGCAAATAACGATGCCCCACACATGTTTTGTGATTCTAAATATTACAAATGGCAAAAAAACAAAGCCGTAGTTTTAGACGAATCAGAAGTAAGAATGCTTTACGGTAAACTAAGTGCTTGCGAACTCGAATTTCTTGGCGTTTATAACACAAATGGATTGCCGGTATTGAGTGCAGGCAAATTCACATCAATGAGTTTTTATCCAAAATTCCTTATCAGAAATGCAGGTAATATAGTTGAAAAAGAATACAAAATTGAGATTTCATTTCCAGCAAAACTATACGAAGAGAGTTTTCAACCATTACAGGCTTTATTTATTCGTCACGAAGGCTCACATGTAGTTTTTGGACAAAATGCTAAGTCTCCACTATTTCAGCAAGAAATTGCAACTATGATTGAAGCTAAAATTGCAGTAAACATCGAAAATATTGATGTTTTTTTGAAAGATGATATTAATATTACTCTCTACTTTAGCAACGGAATAAAAAAACACAGTCTCAAATTAAGTGAAACCCTGACTTATAAAGGTAAACAATTAAATAAATCAGATTTTACAAATATTAAAATTTTGAGTTAAACGGGAAATCTGTTCTCAGCTCTCGGTTCACAGTGATCCAGTAATCCAGTGATCCAGTGATCCAGTAATCCAAACACGCTACCGCACGATTTTTTCAACGTGTGGTGGCAAGAATCACAGAATCACAGAATCACAGAATCACAGTATCACAGCATCACACCCCCCCATGTTAAAAACTTTGTTAATACAATTTCCGTCTTTCATAAAAAACATCATAAAAAGAACTTAAATTTACAAAAATTTTAAGTTTTGGTATTAAATTATATTTGGATAGGTTTTTTTGTTGTCGCATTTATTGTCGCACTCGTGAGACTAATCTTCTTTGGCGATGTAAGTGTATTTCCCGAAATAATGAACAGTACTTTCGATAATGCCAAATTAGGTTTTGAATTATCTTTAGGACTAACCGGAGTAATGACGCTCTGGCTTGGAATAATGAAAATCGGCGAAAAAGGCGGTGCTATTAACTATCTATCAAGAGGAATTTCTCCACTTTTCAACAAACTTTTTCCTGATATTCCCAAAAATCATCCTGTTCATGGCTCGATGGTAATGAATATTGCTGCAAATATGTTAGGATTAGATAATGCTGCAACTCCGCTTGGACTAAAAGCAATGACTGAACTTCAAGAGCTAAATTCTAATAAATCAACAGCATCAAATCCAATGATAATGTTTTTGGTTCTAAACACATCTGGATTAACTTTAATCCCGATTTCGATAATGGTATATCGTGCTCAATTGGGAGCAGCAGACCCTTCTGACATCTTTTTACCAATTCTGTTAAGTACTTTTTTTAGCACTTTAGTTGGGATTATTGCAGTAGCAATGTTTCAAAAAATTAAACTATGGTGTAAAGAAGTTCTGTTTTATCTTGGTGGGATAACAATACTAATCACAGGAATTATTTATGGCTTCACTCTCCTATCATCCGAAAAACTAAATTTAGTTTCATCATTAACTGCAAATATTATTCTATTTGGGATAATCATCATATTTATTTTGCTTGGAGTTAAACGAAAAGTAAATGTTTATGACGCATTTATCGAAGGTGCTAAAGAAGGTTTTAAGGTTGCGATTAAAATAATCCCATATCTTGTTGCTGTACTTGTTGCAATTGGAGTTTTTCGTGCCTCTGGAGCAATGGACGCAATGATTGAAGGACTTAGATGGGTGTTTTCGTCTTTTGGAAGCACCGAATTTGTTGATGCACTTCCGGTAGCATTTATGAAACCGTTAAGCGGTAGCGGTGCCAGAGGACTAATGGTAGATGCAATGAATAATTACGGCGTCGATTCGTTTGTAGGACGACTTGCCTGCACTTTTCAAGGTGCTACCGATACAACATTTTACATTATTGCGGTTTACTTTGGTTCGGTAAAAATCAAAAACACAAGATATGCTGTTACCGCTGGTTTACTTGCCGATTTTGCTGGAATAATAGCTGCAATTTTTATTGCTTACTTGTTTTTTGGCTGATTTTAATTCCTACTACAACATTTTTGTTTAATTTTGAAGTTTAAAATATTAAATTATGATTCCTTTTTCTCCACCACGAATTGACGATAAAATTATTGCCGAAGTAGTTGACACACTAAAATCAGGCTGGATTACAACTGGTCCAAAAACTAAACTGTTTGAAAAACAACTTGCAGAATATACTGGTGCCAAAGCATGTTTATGCCTAAACTCTGCAACTGCTGGGCTTGAACTTATACTTCGTTGGTTCGGAGTTGGCAAAGGTGATGAAGTTATAATCCCTGCTTACACTTATTGTGCAACAGCAAATGTTGTTATCCACTGCGGTGCAATTCCAGTAATGGTTGATGTTGAAAAAGACACTTTTAATATCGATCCAAAAAAGCTAAAACTTGCAATTACAGCAAAAACAAAAGTAATTATTCCTGTTGATATTGGTGGGCTTCCTTGCAATTATGACGAAATCTATAATATTGTTAATGCTCCAGCTATGAAACAATATTTTAAGCCTGAAAACGACGTCCAAAAGCAATTGGGCAGAATACTTATAATGGCAGATGCTGCACACTCATTTGGAGCAAAATATAAAAACAATCTTTCAGGATCACTAACAGACATATCTGTGTTTTCTTTTCATGCTGTTAAAAACCTTACAACTGCCGAAGGAGGTGCAATAGCATTTAATCTACCGAGAGGATTTGATAACGAAGAGCTATATAAATTCTTGTGTGTGCTTAGTCTTCACGGACAAAATAAAGATGCTCTTGCAAAAACCAAAGGAAACTGGCGTTACGATGTTATCACAGCAGGATATAAGGCTAATATGACAGATATTCAGGCTTCGATGGGATTGGTCGAATTGGCAAGATATGATGATGATACACTTGTTAAAAGAAAGTATATCTTCGAGATATATGATAATGCTTTTAATCATGACGAAAGATATATTTTACCACTGCACGAGACTAAAGACAGCATATCATCTTACCATGTTTATTTATTACGAGTTAAAGATATTACTGAAGTTCAACGCGATAAGATTATCACAAAAATAAACGAAAAAGGAGTTTCGGTAAATGTCCACTTCCAACCATTACCATTACTATCGTTTTATAAGTCTTTAGGATATGATATTAAAGATTATCCACAGGCTTTCGAAAACTATAAATGTGAAATAAGTCTGCCAGTATTCTATGACATCACAAACGAGCAACTTCAGACCATTACAAACGCAGTTAAAACTTCGGTTCAAGAAGTTATAGGATAAATGAAGCGAGTTTTTGACATAGTTTGTTCCTTTTTAGGATTATTAGCCTTACTCCCACTCTTTATTTTAATATCTATTTTGATAATTATAGATTCAAAAGGAGGGATTTTCTTTCGACAAGTGAGAGTTGGTAAAAACAACAAAGATTTCAAAATATTGAAATTTAGAACAATGCGTCCTAATTCTGACAAATCTGGATTACTTACAATTGGCTCAAAAGACAATAGAGTAACTAAAATCGGATATTTTCTTAGAAAATATAAACTAGATGAATTGCCGCAACTAATAAATGTTTTTGTTGGAGATATGAGTTTTGTTGGACCACGTCCCGAAGTAAGAAAATATGTTGATATGTATGACCAAAAACAACTTAAAGTACTTTCATTACGCCCTGGGATAACCGATTATGCCTCAATTGAATATAGCAACGAAAATGAACTTCTTTCAAAGTCTGACAATCCTGAACAAACATATATTAACGAGATAATGCCAGCAAAACTTTCGCTTAATTTAAAGTATATCAAGGAAAAAGGAATAAAAACAGATATCAGGCTTATTTTTAAAACAATTGCGAAAATTTTCAAATAAATTTTGCACTTCACACTAATACGGTAATTTCGACTTCGCTCAATTACCTTGGAAATTCTCAGCTCTATTACGATGCACTAAGTTTTTATTACACAGAAAAAAAACAGAGCGTTACATTGAGCTTGTCGAAATGAAACACAGAGTTTTTTTCGTTATTCCTTTGCGTCCGTTGCGGTTTTATTTTCCTTTGCGTTCGTTGCGGTCAAACTTTTTCTGTTCACTCCAACCAATAGAAACCAAATACTGATTGCACTTTTTATCTATTTTCCTTTGCGTCCGTTGCGGTTAAACTTTTTCTGTTCGTCTGTTCGTTTGTTCGTTTATTCAAGAGTTTTTATCAAAGTGTTCATTTGTTCTATTGACGTTTACATTGCCTCCAATTTACTGGCGGAAATAGGATTTGATTTTTTGTCGGCAATGCAAAGTCTAAATTCCCAACTCCACACTCCGCACTCCACACTCCGCACTCCACACTCCGCACTCCTCACTCCCAACTCCCAACTCCACTCTCCCAACTCCACACTCCCAACTCCCCACTCCCAACTCCTCACTCCCAACTCCTCACTCCCCACTCCGCACTCCCAACTCCCAACTCCTCACTCCCAACTCCCAACTCCGCACT
>JAQVOR010000239.1 GCA_028702535.1 Bacteroidales bacterium | reverse complement strand
GCGTTCCCAAGAATGCGCCAACTCCAAAATTATTTTTCGTTTTTCTTGGCGCTTAAGCTTGGTCAGAAGCAGTTCTTGATAGGCTTTTCTTGCATTCGACAAACTTACCCTGTTGAAACAGTTTTTCAGCATCCTCAAATTTTCCGGCAAATACAGAAAGAGTCAAAAAAAGAATTGTCAGACACACTGTTTTCATTTCAGTAACTTCACGTTTTTTAATTTATGCCGGGCAAAGTCGGAAAGCAGGCTCACCAGCATGTAATGTTTTGATTCCGTATGGCTCCGAACTCCAAATTCAATTTTCATAAGAGTTTCTCTTTATTAGTTTTTTGTGAACCTTTTAATTTGAAACTCTTATGAATTTTTTCAAGTCATTTCTTGTATAGGTCTCCAGTTTGGGACGCGACTAATTTTTTATGCGTTTTTACAAGTCGCTGGTCAATTAGTTTGGCAAGTTTTTCAATATTTACATTTATATCAAACACATTTATGCACATAATAATGCCGTTCCTAACAAAGTAGAGACAACAATTGGGGCGCGTAGATTTTCCATAAGTTTTATTAAAATTTTTTGGAACAACACACGCTTCTCCTATGTCGCTAATAGGTTTATAAAATTCCAATAATGATTGAAAGAACATTGAGCTTGTTACTAACCATCTTCCTAGTTCCATTTTTGAATTTTGTTCGGAATCTGCAGTTCTTATAGTTATATATGCTTTTTGAATGTCATCTTTTGAAATATGAAAGCCATTTATAGTCTCATTACTTCCAAAAGATGGTTTTATTAAGAAGTCTTCGATTTTCAACGAACCCAGATTTGCTGTTAATAATATTTTTTCCGCTGGAATTAAAAATTTTCGGGAACTGCCTTCGGTAATTCCCAACGTCTTCAACATTAATTTAGCCCTTTTATCAAACATTTTCTTTACTGCGTCTGGCGCTTGTTCACCATTAGCAACCAAAGACAAAGTTATTGACAATGCTACTATAATGATTTTTGTATTCATGATAATTTCCTTTTTTTTAATTAATTTATACTTGTTACTGCGCCTGAACTAATATTTGATGTGCTGCCAGCAACATTTGCTTCTGCTTGTGTAGATATGTCAATAACATTATTGACATATGTTGCTTCCGTTTGGCTTCCCGTTTGCGGTCCAGCACAGGCGTCATATATATTTCCACTAAATTTTGTAAAAGCATGATTACCAAAACCTGTTCTAACGGGGGAAGTAGCATCTGAACCAGCAATTTTAAGGCCACTTGTAGAGAGAGGGTAAAATGGATTATTACAATTCCCTACACCAACAAGATTAGTTGTATTTATATACCCAAACGGATTCATAAAGCGATATTCTATACCAATTCCCAATAATTTTCCTAATGAATATACCGCTGAAGCTTGATCGTAGCAATTAACAATATTACCATTACTTTTATTAATATAATTGGTTAAAGCCATGGTTCCACCAGTGCTACTGGATGCATAGAAAGCACGTCCTCCGCCAGCAGCATCGTAAGTTAATCCGTGCCCCGTGTGAAGGTAGCTCGTTATTGCCGATAATGCCTGAGTATCGTTATTATTGTTTGCATTGCAATTAGAAATCGCAAACTCTAATGCTGACACCCATGGTTTTGTGTTACCTGTTGATGTCCAAGGAGATTGAGGCGACCCCCAAATAGTGTATATGGTAATTCCAGATATACTATTTAAATCTATAGGAGAAGTATAGGATTGTCCATCAATAGAGTTTAATTTCCATTGGAATGATGCAGTCTCCTTCTTTATTGTAGAGGCCGTTGAGTTTGTCCCAGAAAAGGAAACAAAACCACTTGTCCCTCCAACACTATCTCCTGAAGATACTCCATTACTGAAAGAAACCGTTCCTTCTGATAAGCCACCAATATTCCATCCTGACACGTTTGCGGCTATTTTAACATTATTGAGTGTTATTGCTGGATTTATTGTTAAACGCGCTTTGACAGTGATATCATTACTTGTAGTATAAAGGGTTTTTTTATCTCCTCCGCTTGTAGTTGCTTCAGGGGCACTAATATCGCTTCCGCTATAACTTGTTCTTATGTTTAGTGCATCAGAAGAACTAGATGTCGTGTTATGATTAAAAGCCATGTGTGTGATTTCAATTTCAACAACTATGACATTAGCTGTTATGTTTCTTCGGGGTCTGTCCCTTTAAAATACTTTAAAATTAAATTATTACTGCTCAATATTGGTTTTCTTCGGGGTCTGTCCCTTTAAAATACTTTAAAATTAAATTATTACTGCTCAATATTGACATAAATGCTCTTATTTTGTCTCTTATTTCAATAAAGTGAGGCGCAGTATATTAGAATAAGCAATTTAACCTCTATTTGTTAGTTTTATCAAATGCTCCCTTCATTCCCTGCAAATAACAACCTTCTTCTTTGTCAATAATAACATGTCGTTTTAATTGTTGACTTTTCACTAACTGTTCCAACCACTCTCTATCACCAACAGCAATGGAGTTGCTCCAATATGGTTCTCTCTTATTTTTGACTGTAAGTTTTTCT
>JAQVOR010000113.1:4882-10368 GCA_028702535.1 Bacteroidales bacterium | reverse complement strand
GCCGTTTATTAACCGTTAAGTAACGGATAAATATTGTGATAAAACTTGATTTTTTAATTCCTTGAGATTGCTCTGCTGCAACAGATACAGAACCTTAGCCGTTTATTAACCGTTAAGTAACGGATAATATTTGCAATAAAACTTGATTTTTAATTTCTTGAGATTGCTCCGCTGCAATAGATTTAGAACCTTAGCCGTTTATTAACCGTTAAGTAACGGCTAAATAATAAACCTCCATTTATAAATTTAATATAAAAGATATTTTTGTTATAGTGCTTTTAATTAAAAGCATATACGCTAAAATTGTTTATTAATTATTAATTAACGCTTAAATTTGTATTACTATTTTTGTTATTTTTGTTTTATGAAATGTCCAGTTTGTCAAAACGAAGTTATAGGTAGAAAAGATAAAGTTTTCTGCTCTATACAATGCAAAAACGATTATCACGTAACTTTGAGAGCGGCAACAAAACAAACTGCCTTTCCATTGGATAAAGTTTTGCATCGAAATAGGTCAATTTTACTCGAAATAGTAGGGCCTAAAGCTGTGAAGAAAATGGTGTTGCGTTCCGATTTAGTTAAAAACAAATTTCAATTCAAATTTGTAACACATTATAATATTAATAGCAAAGGAAAAACATATAATCATGTTTATGATTTTGCTTGGATGGAATTTTCAGATGATGAAATCCTGATTATCAGACAGAAAAAACAATGGATGCCAAAAGCTTAGCATAGAATTATCTTGTAGTTATTAATTGACACCTGAACTTCTCATCTTCAATCTATCTAATTTACGATTTAATCAAATTTACGGCAAACTCAATAACATTATCAATTCCTGTTTCTGCAGCATCATCAGAAAGTATAACTGTGTGATTTGGTGGTACTCCATTTTCATAATTTTGACCATTAACTGCTATTGTTTGGGTAATGGAAAAACGATATGTCCAGCCGTTTGGTAATTGTCCACCATTTGGTAATCCTAATCCTCCGCCAGTGGTGTCGCCAACGAGAATAACGTTATCAAAAGCATAAGTGCAAACTGAGAAAAAAGAAGATGCACTATATGAGCCACGATCTGTTAAAACAATTATTTTTTTATCGTAAATATCTCTTTCGGTTTTATTAGAATAGGCAGATTCAAGTAATGTGAAATTGTTAGCATTGGGCCCATTTTTTATTTGAGTTTCGTACAAAAGTCTTTCGTCATTACAAAAAAGGCTTAATAATTTTTGAACATTATCAACATATCCACCACCATTTTGGCGAATGTCAAGAATTAATCCTTGAGTGTTTTCATATCTTTCAAGTATAAAATCCAGTTCGTAATCTGTAATTAAAGAATTGGCAAAAGATGAGTATCTGATATATCCGATATCTCCATTATTAATAAAATTATGAACAAAAGAGCCAGTTGTGTAATAATCTGTTCCAAGATAGTTGTCTTTGATAATGCGTGTGTTAATATTAACGGGTCCAAGTAATGTTATATCGTAACGAGATAAGTTGAAAGGAGAAAATAAATTAACATGTCCGTCTCGAAGTTCATTTAGCATATTGCCCAGAACTCTGAAAAGACTGTCATTAGTCATTTTACTATTAATATGTGGAAGATAAACTTCGTAAATGCTATCCCAATTTACATTCTTATACTCAAGAAAAGCGTACTTTTCGTTAACCTCATTCCATAAATAATCGTAATTCTCTATCGGAGTATTATCAATCTCTTTTTCAAAAGCCATTTTCTCACATGATGAAAAATACACTATAAAAGTTAGGACTGCGAGAAATATGTATATTATGTTTTTACTTTTCATTGTTTCGGTTTTTATTAGTTTATTTTAAATACCAGACTGAATAATAATGCGTGTTTCGACATATCTAATCGGTTAAGTGCGTATTTACCCGAAGTGAAAAACTCCCAGTGGTAAGTAAATTTTATCATGTTGCCATTTTCTAATACTCTGGATAGAGACAAGTTTGTATTCATCCCTGAAAACACTTTGCCGGTAGTTTTATAATCGGGAAGTAAGATAATATTATTTAATGTTAAATTTCCTGGATTTGTAAAACCTGGTCTGTAAATAAGCGAATATATTGGAATACCAATTTTAAATGATGCAAGATATTGCTTTTCTTTTCGATAATATTTTATCAACCATAAAAGCTTTTTTTGCTTAGCTTTTAGAGTAAAATCTTTTGTTATCAAGTAATTGATATTCAGGCTACTGATATTGTCAAACGCAAAAGCGGCATTATTAAAAGCACTATTTACCCTAATTGATGTGTAATTGTTTAGTGACACTCCAGGATAGTGTTTAAAACCAGTCTCATCATAGTCTTCATAATGTCTGAAATATGCAATTTCTGTATTAATGCTATTTGCAGTTGATAGATATGAGTCATCGTCGGTGAGTTTTATGTATATCCCGTTGTAACTGCTCAAATTAAATTGGATTAAATTTTTATTAAAGAAATTTGAGTATGAAATGTCAATTACAGGAAGTAATCCAGTATAAAATAGGGGAGAGGTGCTCATATCTCGTAGGCTACCTGTCGCTAACCCTGCACTAATATCAATAAGATTGCTTCTTGTCTTTTTGGGAACAGTATCTGTTTGTCCGATAGAAGTTAATGAAATTCCAAAATTCAATATCAGTAAAAATATTATTTTATTTTTCATGTCATAGTTTTATAATACAAAAATAACTAAGAAAACTTGAATTGTGCATTTTGTTGCGGAAAGTTTTTTCTCTTAACCTGAATTCGATATAATTTTTAAGTTTAGAATGTTTAAGTTTACTCGTATTGAGCTTTGCTGCGATGCACTGTGATGTGCTGAGCTTGCCAGCACTGCGATGCACTGCGATGCACTGAGCCTGCCGAAGTGAGCCTGCCGAAGTGAGCAACGCCGAAGTGTCGAAGTGAGCTCAATCCGAGTGTTTTTAAAAACTAATATAATAAAATTTATTCCAGTTAGATTTATCTGACTGGAAAATACATACTAAATTAAGTGGCTTTAGCCACATTTGTTATTTCGTTTTGATAATTCAAATTTCTGGCCACTCGCTCGGATTTAGCTGTGCTGTGTTGAGCTGCGATGTGCATCGCGATAGAACAGATGAACTATAGAACTGCAAACAAATAACAGATTTCTCCCCCTTCCTTCGTCGGGGTCGAAATGACTGATGTTAGTGGGGTTGGGTAGAGGCTTGGCGGCGAAGCCGCCAAGCCTCTACCCACATATAATATTATTACTTGTCATTTCGACCGGAGGGAGAAATCTGTTTTACTTCGACTGTAATTAAAATAATTTGCGACTTTTTATTTAAATAATCTTCAATTCCACTCCGCTTTCGCTCGCTTACAATCCGAATATTCTTATTATTTATCAGAATATTGCACTAAGGAGACTGAGGGTTTTGGCCTTACTCAGCTCACTCGGATTTATTTGCAATCCGAGTGTTGCTCTAATCCCAGTGTTGTTGTAATGTAAACAGTGAAAAATAACTCTGTTCTTACTTCTATTGTTTTAATGTTCTACTGCGATGCACCAATCGAAGCCGAGTTTTCTTACTTTAAAATTTTTGAACAATAGAGTAAGTGAACAGATGAACTATAGAACTGCAAACAAATAACAGATTTCTCCCCCTTCCTTCGTCGGGGTCGAAATGACTGATGTTAGTGGGGTTGGGTAGAGGCTTGGCGGCGAAGCCGCCAAGCCTCTACCCACATATAATATTATTACTTGTCATTTCGACCGGAGGGAGAAATCTGTTTTACTTCGACTGTAATTAAAATAATTTGCGACTTTTTATTTAAATAATCTTCAATTCCACTCCGCTTTCGCTCGCTTACAATCCGAATATTGTTATTATTTATCAGAATATTGCACTAAGGAGACTGAGGAGTCCGCCAACTGGCGGATGTCTCGAGTCTCCGTTGCCTTAATCTTCAACATCTTACAAAAATATAAACTTTAAAATTATGTCGAACCCAGGTTGTTATTATTTTTTAATTATTTTTGATGCCTTAAATCTAAGAGGATGCGTAAAATTTACTGTATTGGCGAAACTGTTTATGATATTATATTTCAAGGAGGAAAAGCTATTGAGTCTCGTCCGGGTGGCCCAGTGTTAAATGCCGCAGTGAGTCTTGGGCGATTGGGTGAAAATGTTTATGTTGTTGGTGATCAGGCTGATGATACTATAGGAAATATAATTGCTGATTTTTTAGTCGATAATGATGTTTCTACTAAATATTTGACTTTATATAGCGGTGCAAAGTCGAGAATGTTGTTGGCTTTTTTAAATGAACATAATGAACCTTCGTATAGTTTTTATAAAATTCGGGTTGACGGAAAAGTTAAAATATTATTTCCAGAGGTAAAAAAAGATGATATTGTGCTTTTTGGGTCATTTACATCAATTAAAAAAGATGTTCGCAAAGATTTAGTCGAATGTTTGAATACCGCAAGAGATAATGGAGCACTTATTATTTATGACCCGAATTTTAGACCAGTACATATTAAAATCAGAGACCAAATACTCGATTACGTCCACGAAAATATTTCTTTATCACATATTGTTAAGGGATCAAATGAGGATTTTCAAAATCTGTTTGAGGCAGCGTCTGCATTTAATGCTAAAGATATTATTACAAAATTTGGTTGCAATAATTTTATTTACACAGCAAATAAATATGGGGTTAATCTGTTTACAAATGATTTTCACAAAATTTTTGATGTTCCTCGCATCGACCCAATATCAACTGTTGGTGCAGGAGATAATTTTAGTGCAGGATTAATTTATGCGATTATTCAAGAAGGTATTTATGCTTCAGATTTAGAAACATTAGATCATAATGTTTGGCGTAAGATAATCAGAGTAGCTATAGATTTCGCAATTAATGTTTGCTTAAGCTATGATAATTATATTTGTAAGGATTTTGTTACAGATTATATTGTGAATGATAGAATAAAAGAGTGCTAGAATAGGTGAGGGGATGAGATGATGCGGAATCACAGTTTTATTTTTTGAAGTAAAAACAGGAGAACAAGTAATCGTTGATGTCAGTAATCGGTTGATTAAGTGTTGATTATGAATATTGAACGGAAGATGTTTTACTCCCTTCGGTCGTGAGCTCGTAGTCGTGCTACTCGGTTTGAAGTAAGAACAGGAGAACACTTCGATACTTCGGCGTTGCTCACTTCGGCAGGCTCACTTCGGCAGGCTCAGTGCATCGCAGTGCATCGCAGTGCTGGCAAGCTTACTTCGGACTCAGTACTTCGCAGTGCATCGCAATAGAATATCCGAATTAAGAACAAACGTAACAGTTTGTGCAAATTTACTGTATTACTGTATCACTGTATCACTGTATCACTGTATCACTGTATCACTGTATCACAGAATTACTGGATCACATTATTCTCAATTACCAAACTCCATTGATAGCTTTTCCGCATTTAGGACATTTGCCCTTAA
>JAQVOR010000113.1:0-4782 GCA_028702535.1 Bacteroidales bacterium | reverse complement strand
ACTGTATCACTGTATCACTGTATCACTGTATCACTGTATCACTGTATCACAGAATTACTGGATCACATTATTCTCAATTACCAAACTCCATTGATAGCTTTTCCGCATTTAGGACATTTGCCCTTAAAGTCATTAGCATCAGTTCTAAAGCCATTGCGTTCAATTATTTTCGCATTACAATAAGGACAATAGGTGTTCGATTTCTCGGTCTGTGTATTTCCAAGATATACGTATTTAATGCCTTTATCTTTTGCGATTTTATAAGCTTTTTCAAGGGTCGCTTGTGGTGTAGATGGTACATCAGACATTTTGTAGGATGGATGAAATCTGCTAAAATGTAAAGGTACATCCTTAAAACCGTTATCAGCGAGCCAATCGCACATTTCTTCAATCATTCCCAAGTCGTCGGTATGATTAGGAATAACAAGATTTGTAATTTCTAACCAAACACCTTTTTCTTTCAGAGTTTTTAATGTGTTAAGAACAGGTTGTAAACTTGCAGTGGTAATGTCTCGATATATTGAGTCATTAAAACATTTTAGGTCAATATTAGCTGCATCTATGTAAGGAATTAGCTCTAAAAGAGGTTCTTGATTTATAAAACCATTGGAAACAATAATATTTTGTAAGCCTTTTTCGTGTGCAAGTTTTGATGTCTCTAACACAAGTTCGTAAAAAATTGTAGGTTCAGTATAAGTGTATGAAATGGAACTACATTTGTTTAAGATAGCCGAATTTGCAATTTGTTCGGGGCTTGCATCGGTGTAATTGTGTTCAGTTATTGATTTTTGGGAAATGCCTGAATTTTGACAATTTTTGCAGTGAAGATTACAACCTGCTGAGCCAATCGAAAAAGTTTCGCTTTGTGGTTTAAAATGATAGAGAGGTTTCTTTTCGATAGGATCTATGTGAATAGCAATAAGTTTACCATAAGTTAGTGCAATTAATTCTCCGTTTTCGTTTTTGCGAGCATTACATAGTCCAATACCGCCAGGTTTTATGATACAGCCGTGTGGACAAAGTGTGCAAAGAACTTTATTCTTTTCAAGTTTTTCGTAATATTTAGCTATATTAGTTGGTTTTGATTCAATGTCTTTTTCTGAAAAGACAATTGCTTCGTACGTATAGACATCTGCATCTTTCCAACCCTCATAACCTATTCCAGCTTTGTCGCGAGCACAATGTCCAAGAAACTCTTCAAGCGTCCAGCCTGTATCAGTTGCAACTTGCGGTAGAAATGTTCCTCCACGATATCCTTTTTTGATATAAATTCCATGTCGTCCAAGTTCAATTTCAGAGACATTGTCAATTTTTATCATCGGAGTTAAAACGGATATTTCGAAATCAATTTCGTCAAGCTCAGCCTCAGTTACAGATGAAAATCTGGAATCGTTAAAAGCTGCGGCTACTGCCATTTCAACAATTACTTCATATAATGGAATGTCGGGATCAAATCTTCCGATACAGCCTCTTAAATTACCGTCTTTATGAAGTGTGACAAATGCACCGCAATTGCTTTTAAGATTGTTGCTATAATTATCCGAATTAAGTTTAGGTTTTGAATTTTTCTTTATTTTCGTTTCAACTGCCAATCGAGCAATTTCTAAGAGTTGTTTTTTATCTTCGTCGCTAAGTTTAAAACTTGATTCGTTTTTTGCACTTATTGATATTGCCCAATATCCTACAACTTTATCTTTACTACCATAAGGTGAATCGCCAGAGTTCTGATATTCAATTTGATTATAATTGTAATTATCTTGTGTGAGATACATAAGACTGAGGGCAGCTGACCAGCCACAAATGTTTGTTGCGAGATTATTGATATTTGAGCTTTTATAAGTGTTTATAATGTCTAATAATAAATCTGGATTCCCGCTGCATACGGCTTCAGCAGTTGCTTTGTCAGTTTTTACTGCATCAGAATATTCTGGATAATGCGAAAAATCACTTGAAATTACAAACAGATTATCATCATTAAAATAGGGGCGAAGAGCTTCTGCAACCAACTTAGGCGTATTAACACCATCGCTACCGATTACAATTGGTACAATCTGAAAATCTTTCTGCAAATGAAATTGCAAAAATGGAAGTTGAACTTCTATGCTATGCTCGGTTTTGTGTGCCTCAGAATTAAAATTAAAAACATCATTATTTTTGATGAGCTCGGTACTTAAATCGATATTCACTTTTACTTCACCAAGCGGAGTTTCGTAATTACCTATGTTATAGATAGATGCTCCATTAAAATATGTGGTATGACTTGAAGCAATTATAAAAACGTTTTTGTATTCTTTATCAGGATTAATCTGATTTATTGCACTTGCAGCAACTTTACCGCTAAATACATATCCCGCATGTGGCGAAATAACCGCAATAGCATCATTTTGCCTTTCTTTTGCTTGTGCAAATAAGATCGTTAAGTCATTTGTTAGAGTTTTTTTATCTCCTGGATAAAATTGTCCTGCAACTACTGCTTTTCTGTTAGTCATATTATTAGATTTTTGGGCGTTTAAATCAATACAAGTTCTGTTCATTAAAAGTATTGTGAACAGTATGAATATATTTCTTTGCATTTATAAAGTCCTTTAGTTTGTTGTTGTACAAATATACTAAAAAATTTTGAATAAAAGAAAAAATTGTGTGCAGCATCACACAATTACACACGCTGCCGCACGATTTTTTAATCGTGTGGTTGCAAGGAGAACAGTTTTCAGTTTTACGTTTTCAATTTCTTTTTCTTAGCGGCAGGGAATAATACATTATTTAGTATTAGTCTGTATCCTGGTGAATTTGGATGTAGTGATAAGTCTGTATGTTCATCACCTACATAATGGCGATAATCTTCGGGGTCGTGTCCTCCATAGAATGTCCACATTCCTTTTCCTAATTCGTTGTGAATATATCTAACTTCGCCAGCAGCTTTGTTTTCGCCCATAATTAGAACAGATGGTTTAACAAGTTCAGCTTTAAATGCAGTTGTTTGTCCCATAAAACCACGCACCATTGCAGTATGGTTTTGGCATAGCATTGTAGGCACAGGATCCCATTTGGCTGAAAACTCAAAAAGCGTAAAAAAGTCTTCGCCTTGGGTCGCTTTTTTTTGTTGAGTTACATCAATATCTGAAAATTCGTATTCTAAAGGATTTCTCACGAGAGTAAAGTCTGTAAAAGCAAGACATTTTGAGTAATCTAATTTTGATTGTGCATCTGGATCGGCAGGGTCGCCATCAAACATTTTTTCGCAGATGTCAACGCCTTCGGCAGAAAGGGCAATGTCAAATGAATCGGTTGCCGAGCACATTGCAAAAAGAAAACCACCTTCGACAACAAAAGCTTTTATTGTTTTTGCGACAGCAAGTTTTAAATGAGAAACTTTATCAAATCCCATATTACGAGCATCTTGTTCACTTTGTTTTTGTTGATTCTTATACCATTGCATACGTCCATAAGCTCCATAAAACTTTCCATATTGCCCAGTAAAATCTTCGTGGTGCAAATGTAGCCAGTCATAATTTGCTAAGTCGCCGTTCATTACCTCATAGTCATAAATTTTATCATAAGGAATTTCGGCATAAGTTAAGGCAAGAGTAACAGCATCATCCCAAGGTAGGGCTGTAGGAGGGGAGTAAACTGCAACTTTAGGTGCTTTTTCGAGTTTTACTGCGTCCATATTAACTGATGGTGATGATATTTCATTAAAAATCATATTTTTTTGTCCATCAGCGATAATTTCATAACTAACTCCTCTTAAAATACACTCACGTTCGATTTCTTTCGCAAAAAATGTCATAAAACTACCACCACGATAATTTAAAAGCCACCAAGCTTCAACTTGGTTTTGCAATGACCAATATGTTATTCCATAAGCTTTAAGATGATTGGTTTGAGTATTGTCCATTGGAATTAAGATCCAAGCAGATTTTGCTGGAGTCAAAATTATAAGTGCAAATATAATTAGTAATATCCGTTTCATTAATATTTAATTTAATTATTACAAAACTACAAAAATTGTGCGTAATTAAATAATATAACTGATGCTTGTGTAAAATGTTGTGATTATGAAAATTATCACTAAAATGCTATGGGGATTAAAAAAATAAACATAAATTTACAAATTATGTTATACTTTATTAACCAAATAGTAAGATTATGATAATTACAACAACAGAAAAAGTGCCAAACAAAGAAATTGTCGAAATATTAGGATTAGTTCGTGGCAGTACTGTAAGAGCCAAAAATATTGGGCAAGATATTTTTGCTGGATTTAAAAATATTGTAGGCGGAGAAATTGAGGAATATACAAAATTACAAGCTCAGTCTCGTGAACAGGCGTTGCAAAGGATGATTCAAGAAGCAGAGGGATTAGGAGCTGATGCAATTGTATGTGTTCGCATAACAACTTCTATGATAATGCAGGGAGCCTCAGAGCTTATGGCTTTTGGAACAGCAGTAAAATTTGCTTAATATGGACTGGCTAGCAATACTTTTAATAGGTTTATATTCACTTTTGTTTGTAGCAAGTGTGGCATTACTTGTGTATTTTATAGTACGCCGTGTTAAAATAAAAAAAACTGAGGATTTCGAAAAAAGAAATAATTAAATATTCTTTATCAACTCTTCCAAAGGGTTAAAGAGGGGGCTCATAGGGCAAACGCTTACTTTTCTTTTGTCATGCTTTTTGGATTGCTATGCACCAAAAAATCATGCCAAAAAAGATTCATCAGCATATTTTAACCCTTGACTTTCACTACGTTAAGTCAAAGGTTAAAATAAATGAGTCTT
>JAQVOR010000238.1 GCA_028702535.1 Bacteroidales bacterium | reverse complement strand
ACTATCGCCAATTGCTTCACCGTAAGCCCAACCACTAGTGCCAATGTTCATTTTTCCTTTAGAGTTAACTGTTCCATCAACACCAATGTTTTGTATCAGAGAGCAGTCAGTCCAAACCTCACCATATACGGCAGTTAAATATGTAACATCTGTATTTACAGTAGCCGAAGCAAGCCCTATCACTCCATAATTGCGCTGACGATTATTACTAGCCTGTCCAAATATCCCATAATTACTCGTTTCTAATGATGGGTGTCCAGACCCATCAGCGTTGAATAACCCACCTTGGTTAATTTGACCTGCACTATTTGTTGTGCCAACGACCCCTCTGTTGACATAAGAAGAATTTTCTCCTGCTGCTCTAATACCATAATTATACCCACTTGTTTCAACTTCAGAACTTCCAGTAAACTGTCCGCCATAATTATTGCTTGTAGCGTCACTTCCAGCAGCTTGAGCCCAAGTACCAATGTTCCACACACCGCCGCCATAAGCTTGTGCCAAAATCCCATAATGTTGTCCGGTTCCAACGCCATTTGCAGGCTCCCAATCGCCTCTAGCAATAAACTCGCCACCAATTTGTGTTGTTGAATTAGAAGCTTTTGAAAGCGCAATACCACTTACTCCATAATTGATCCCAGTTTCTAGGCTAGACTCTGCTCGCACAGCATAGCCTGTATTGCCATCTCCACTTGCATAACCACGAACAGCCGAGCCCGATGTTCCACTCTCTGTATTCACATTCCCCAATACACCTACATTCATCCCATGACTATTACTTTTAGCTGTTGAATTACCAAAAATTGCCGTTCCTCCTTCTGTATGAGCATCAATTAATTTAGTTGTATCGCTTGGGTCATCCTCGTACAAATGAAATTTTGCCCCATCGTTAGTCGAGTTATAACTCATATTTCCATTCGGATGAAAATACAATCTGGCTTGTCCATCATTCATATCATTATAATAAATACTATTTGCATCTTTTAACCAAATGGTACCTTCTGGTAATACAACAGAATTTCCATTTGAAATTACCAGCTCATTTTCGTTGATTAGAGATAGATTTTGATAATCAGAAATATAATCTGGTGTTAGTTTTACCCACTTTGTACCGTCAAATTGTAATAAATCACCAGTTGTTGCTCCGGTAAAATCAAAATTTGTTGTAAATACAGGATCGGTTTCAGTTATTCCACCAGCAACTGACTCGGCAGTTTTTGCATGTAAAGCATACGGCACACTTAATAACTGACTTACTCCTGTAATGGTGTAAGTTGTTAAAGGAGCTTCGAGCGCTGTTTCGGTTTTAATAAAAAATGGACCGTCTGTCCAGTCGATGGCTGAAAAATCTCCACTTTCTACTGTTCCTGTTCCTATTTCAACACTTACCAAACCATTATCATTTGTTGTTGGAGTTTGGGTTTCAACATAAACTGCTGATCCACTTTCAGACCCTTGTAAAATGCTAATTTGCATACCAATTTGCGTGTTCGTAATCAAAGCATCGCTAGTGTTGCGGATTACTGCTTGATAGCTCATTTTTTGAGGTGATTGAGCAAACACAATTGCTGTTAATAAAACAGCTGCTAAAACTGTAAATATTCTTTTCATGATTTTTTCTCCTTAATGTTTTATTATTTTGAATTCTTTAATTGATTTATTTCCTGATAATACCTTTACAAAATAGCTTGATGGAGCATAAATGTTCATATCAATTTGACTTTCAGAGTTTGTAATTTTTTCGCTCTTTAATAGTTTGCCGTTTAAATCGTAAAGTTGAAAATGCAAGTCTTCCATTTCACATTCAATTATTTGCAGAGTAACAAAATCGGTAGTTGGATTTGGATAAACAGCTACAGTTAAATTAATGCTTTGGGCTTCATCAACTGCTGTTACCACCGAAATTTCGTAGGGTTGCTGTACTCCTTGTGCCACAGAACCATTAGATCCTGTATTTGTGGTATAAACAACTTGTCCTACAGAATAACTCACCGAGCCTCCGCTACCCGAGGCATTGGCGCCAGCAGAATTTACGCTTTGCTGAGCTTGCACTTTTGGCACTAAAAAAACGAAAGTTGCAAGTAATACAAATACAATAACAATAAGTTTGCATTGTACAATTTCTTTTAAGTTTTTCATAAAAATTAGTTTAAACTCTTTTTCCTACTCTTTTTCGGATTTTCGGTTTACTCCTTTTAAATAACAATTTGTCAAGTTTCACAACGTTGTTGATGTAAATCAACTATTTGTGTTTGCAAATTTATAATTTTTATTTTAAAATCATCTGGTTTTTGAATAAATATTTCAGGTTTTAACTCAAACCATTTAGTAACAGCATCAAAAGGAGTTTTCACGTTAAGTTCTTTTCTCAAAGAACCATGTCTTCTATAAAGATTGTAAAATAATAAGAAACGAATTAAGTCATTATTCAATTCTGATTTATTTTGGTATTTGAACTTCAATATAGTATTGTTTTTTGTCAAGTTTCACAAGGTTGTTTATGATAACTTGTATTAATTAGTGGTAAAGATAAAACTTTATTTTTAAACTGCAAAGGATTTTCTTTAAATAATTTCGGATTAATTTTAAACCATTTTTCAAT
>JAQVOR010000237.1 GCA_028702535.1 Bacteroidales bacterium | reverse complement strand
CATAGAAATTAAAAAAACAAATAACAGATGGCAGGTGGCGGTGTAGTTCAACCTGTAATACTCGCTGGGTGCTGCGCACCGCTCATATTACTGTTTATACTTGATAGTTTTATTGATTTGTACTTTCTCATATTAAAAAAAAGTTCAATAATTGACACAAAGATATAAAATTAAATGATAACCTCTAAATGTTTTATATACCCTATAATTATACATTAACAGCTTACGCTATTCATGAAAAACAAACAACTTAAATAGGCTATATCATTGATTGATTGGTCTTTAACGACTATAAATAAGTTCAGAATTATCAATTTACTATTTCGCAAACATTTTTAGTATAAAAGCGTTTTGTAGTTTCTAATTTTAGTCCAGTATCCCATATTTTTACAGCATCAAAAAGTATTGTAACAATAGAATTAAGATAATAAACATCGAAAATAATTTTTACCCATTAGAAAGCGAAACAATAGAGTTTAAAACAAAACAAACATTTTAGAAATAAAAAACATGAAAAACATTTTAACATTATTATTGGTTTTTTTTCCATTTTTTCTTTTTTCGCAAGTACAATTAGTTAATCTAGATGCGTCAAAAACATATCCCAACGATACGCGAATTACCTATTTAGAGTTGTCGGATTACCCTGTGGATGCTGTTTTTTTACAATTTGTAGAAAAAGAAGTTTTGTCAAACAGCGATATCCTTCGATTTAAGCTATACGAAAATGGCAAAACTTGCTTTTTTGAATCGCATAAAGATATTACTGAAGTGATGATTGTGGATGCCATAAATGATGCGATTGAAAAATTTCGGGAAGAATAATATATAAACGAGCGTTTATAACGATACGCTAAGTTCAAAATTTAAAAATATGAAAAAAAATATTACGAATTTAAATACTAAAGATAGAACCAATGCTAAGATAAAATCTGTATTTTTTCTGAAAAAAGCGTTTATTATATCTTGTCTTATTCTTTTTTTTGGAAATTATAGTTGGTCGCAGGTGGAAAATATTCCATGCACAGGATACAATGCCGATGTGGTTGCAAATGGAGTTGAGACCTCTGAGTCTTCAACTACTGCGGCCTTGGATGTGGCAGGCTATGTTTTAGTAAGCAATGATTTTAACCCAGGTAATGGTGTGTGCAATACGGCTAATTCTTGGCCGGCTACTGTTACAAGTCTTGTTGCCCCTAATCCTGTTTATACTTTGCAGGCAGCAAATGGCAATAATTCATTGCGACTTACAGGCAGTTCAAGTGGTACTTTAACCGTTACAACTCCTGTTGCTTGCCAAAGTGTTTATGTGCTTGCTACATCTGGGCAAGGTGCAGGGAATTATACCGCTATTGTTACTTTTAGCGATAATTCTACCGAAACTTTTGCTGGCATCAGCGTACCAGATTGGTGTAATGCTAGTGGAGCAAATAGAGCTTCTATTCAATTTTGGAGAAATAATAGAGATGCAAGTACCTCTTGCGGAGGTGACTATAATCCTTATATGTTTCAATCAAGTTTGCCCATAGCTGCAACAAATCAGTCAAAAACAATTGAAAGTATTGATTTTACTAATAACACAAGCGGTACTATTCTGAATGTATTTGCAATTGCAAAAGGGCCTACGGTTATTTCTTATTGTTCATCGCAAGGCAATAATTATTCTGATGAACACATCACTAATATAAATTATGCTGGGATAAATAACACAACAGTTGGTTCTAATTACACCGACTTTACAGCTCAAACTGCTAATGTTACAATAGGAACAGCGAATAATCTTTCTGTTACTATTCTTGCTTATGGCAGTGATCACATATATGCATGGATTGATTGGGATCAAGACGGAAGTTTTGGAGATGTTGATGAGAGTTATATCGTAGGTTCAAATGTATCTGAAGTTGGACCACATACAGTATCTATTACTCCGCCCGCAGGAGCAGCATTAGGTACAACACGAATGAGAGTTTCGGTGAAATATAATGGAGCACCTTCGTCTTGTGAAACATTCTCTTATGGTGAGGTTGAAGACTATAGTGTAAATGTAACTACAGCAACCCCATGTACTTCCATTCCCGTTCTTGATGCAACAACGGCAGCAACAACAATTGGTGGCAGTGGTGCATCAAGTGGTGGCAACATAACATCTGCTGGTACTGGTGGCTGTGCTGTAACAGCAAGAGGTGTTTGTTGGGGCACAACATCAAACCCAACAGTTGGTGCAAGTAATTTTACTACAGATGGAACTGGCATAGGTGCTTTTACAAGTACTATCACAGGGCTTTCTCCAAACACAATATATTATGTTAGATCGTATGCAACCAACGGTTTTGGAACTGCTTATGGCACTGAAATTTCTTTTACAACCTTAGATGTTTGCGTTCCTGTAACATTGTTTTCAGAAGGATTTGAGGGTGGCGCGCTTCCTACTGGATGGAGTCAGGGTGGAGATCCTTCACAATGGATTTTTAATGCAAGTGGCAATAATGGTTCTAATCCCAGTATTCCAACTAACGTAAAAATTCATCATTGATAATCAGCGAGTTACCAAATCCAATTTCTTCCATTTTAATGTCAAATTTAGTAATTTGTTTTGATATTCTTTTAATAATTCCCAACTTTCTTTTT